>DASWAW010000630.1:0-2788 GCA_036390955.1 Arthrobacter sp. | reverse complement strand
CGGGCTCCGCCGCCGCCTTCGCCGTCTCGACCAGATCCCGCCAAGGTCCCGTGACGGCCTGCTCGGGCAGGGTGGCGCGGTGCTGGCCGGCCCGAATGCTGTAAAGAAAGCGGTCCGGCATCCCTGCGGCGGCGCCCCGGCCGCTCTCCGCGACGGCGTCCCACGGGCAGGCCTCGATTAGGGGCTGCCAGAGGTCCGTGTCCTCCGGCGGAGTGGGCTGCACGGTCCACGTCCGTTTCATGCCGGCAATGCCGCCGCTGCGCTGGACGGTGATCTTCATGGGACTCGGGTTTTCATGAGACGCTGACTTTCAGGGGTCTCGGATTGTCATGAGCCTGGCTTATCGCCTCGCTCCCGGGAACTTTACCTTCACAGTTTCCCACGCGGACCGCACGGCGTCATGCTCTTTGGAATCCGCCCCGAAAAGCTCCCCGGCGGCCGCGGAGGTGGCCTTGGCGAACGCCCCGAACGTGGCGGTCGGGGACAGCGTGCCTCCCGTCAGCGTCTCGTACCAGATGCGACCCGGTGCCTCCCACGCCTTGCCGCCGAGGGACGTGGCGACCAGGCAGAACGCCCGGTTCGGGATACCGGAATTGATGTGCACCCCGCCGTTGTCGGCACTCGTGTGCACATAGCCGTCCATGGAATCCGGCTGCGGGTCCTTGCCGAGCACGTCGTCGTCGTACGCCGTCCCCGGAGCCTTCATGGAACGCAAAGCGGCCCCCTGGACCTGATCCGTGAAGAGGCCCTCGCCGATCAGCCAGCTGGCCTGCGCCGCCGACTGCTGCCGGACAAACTGTTCAACGAGTGCTCCGAACACATCGGACATCGATTCGTTCAGCGCGCCGGCTTGGTTGCGGTAGACCAGCCCTGCCGAATACTGGGTGACGCCGTGGGCGAGTTCGTGTCCAATCACGCTCAGCGACTTCGTGAACCGCTGGAAGACCTGGCCGTCGCCGTCGCCGAAGACCATTTGCTGGCCATCCCAGAACGCGTTGTCGTACAGGCGGCCGTAATGCACGGTGGCGTCAAGGTGGAGCCCGTTGCCGTCGATCGAGTTCCGGCCGAACGCCTCGGCGTAGAGGCGGTGGGTGTGCCCCAGTCCGTCATAGGCCTCGTCGGCGGCGGGATCGCCGGTGGGAGGTTCCCCCTCCTTTCGGACCACGCTGCCGGGGAGCTGCTCGGTGAATTTGGCGTCGTACACCGTCCGTTCCGGCGGGGACGGTTTGAGTTCCCGCATGCCGGGATGGCTGCCCGGCCCGGGCACGGCGCGGGATGCCTGGAAGCCGGGGACGTGCCGCAGGGCTTCCTTCGCCGCACGGGCTGCCTCGGAGAGCTCCGGTTCGCGCTGGGCTGCCAGTCGCCGGAGCAGGTACGGAGGAATGATGGAACAGTACATGTGAGACCCCTTTTGTGCTTCGGCGGGATCCCGGGGCGGTGCGGAGGCAGGCACCCAGTCCCGCCACCCGGCCGCCGGAACCCCGCTGCCGATGCAGACAGCCTACGAGCGGGCACCGACAATTGGCAGGGTGGCGCGCGTCCTACTTCCGGGTTCTGTCCCGCGTTCGCTTCGGCGAAGCCTGCCGGCCGGGGGCACATTGACACGGACACGCCGGCCGTTGGCGCCGATACGGACCAGCCGGGACTCAAAGTGCCCCCGGACGGAGTGCATCCTCGGCCCGGATGCCGGATGCCGGATGCCGGATGCCGGACGGCCAGCTGGTGCCTGCCGGGGTGCGGAACCCGCCCACCCGCTCAGGGGGACCGCTGGTCAAGGACGAAGGTCTGCACCATGGTCCATAAATTCGTGGTGGTCCAGTAGATCAGGACACCGATGGGGAAGATGATGCCGCCCGCGCCGAAGACGATCGGCAGGGCGTAGAGCACGACTTTCTGCTGCCGCATAAACGGGCCCGCCATGGACTCCGCGGACACAGCCCTGGCCATGATGTGCCTCTGGGTGATGAACTGCGCCGCCGTCATGGCCAGGATCATCACGATCGAGAGGATCCACACCGCGACCACGTTGCCGCCCCCAGGGGTGCCGTGAAGCACGGAGGCGGACAGCGGGGCACCGAAGATGCTCGACTCGCCGAACTCAACCGCTTGCTCGTGGCTCATTGCGCCGATGCCCTGACCGCTGGTGGCCGCCGTCGTAATACCGGACAGCACAGTGAAGAGGGCGAAGAAGAACGGAACCTGGACCAGCAGCGGAAGACACGCCGAGAACGGGTTGGTGCCATGCTTCTTGTAAAGGGCCATCTGTTCCTGGGCCATGGCCTGGCGGGAAAGCGGGTCGGTCTGGCCCTTGTACTTGTCCTGCAGCTTCTTCAGCTCCGGCTGCAGCAGCCGCATGCGGCGCTGGGCCTTGATCTGCTGCACGGCTGCGGGTATCAGGGCGGCGCGGATGACCAGCACCAGCCCGATGATGGACAGCGTCCACGTCCAGCCGCTGGCGGCAGGCATGCCGAGGTCGCCCAGGCCGTCGTGGAACACCACCATAATGGCGGACACCAGCCACTGGAATGGAAAAAGCAGCGCGCCGACGTCCATCCGATGCCCCCGACCGTAGAGCCGCAGCGCGGCGTCTGACCTTGCGTCCTGTCAGCCAACACGAAAGAACCCCCAGAATCCAGTGGATCCTAGGGGTTCTTGTGTGTGCCCTCGATTGGAATCGAACCAACGACCTTCTGCTCCGGAGGCAGACGCTCTATCCCCTGAGCTACGAGGGCAGTCAGGGTTCCTGCCGTTACCGGCGGGACGTCCTAGAGCTTAGCAGGAAGGTGGG
>DASWAW010000629.1:0-13698 GCA_036390955.1 Arthrobacter sp. | reverse complement strand
GACCCATTCGAGGGCTCCGACCACTGGGCGTGGTGGCAGCTCCTCGCCTGCGTGCACGAAGATCGCGAGGACGGCGACCAGCCCGCTGGAGGCGGGGGAAACAATGGGCTCCACACGGACCCGGTAATCAACACCGCGGCGGGTGACTGTCTCGTCGATGACGGTGATAGTGTCGGCGACGACCCGGATCCGGTCTACCAGGAGTTCGCGGGCCAGGGCGGAAATGTTCTTTCGCACGCTCGCGCCGTGATAGTTATCACGTCCGATGCTCAGCAGTCCGGACTGCTCCTTGTTCAAATGGTCAACCAGGATCCATTCACTGCTCGTGTCTTCCGACGCTTGCATGCGGTACTTCCCCAACCTGTAAAGCCCTAGTCAGCAGCCGGCCCGCCCATCCGGCATGGCCCCGGGAGGGGCCGTGCGCTCATTGTCCACCTTGTGGCAGGGTCTGTCATGCCCAGCCCGTGATAATGACAAATCCGGTCGGATCTGCGCGGGGGTCAGTGTCCAAACAATTTGTACATGTCTAAAAAACATGGTTTGATGTTTACCTCAAGCCCTTCTGGCGGACGCCCGGCTGGCTGTACAAAATCCTTTGATGACACTCTTCAGGAGTACAGCCCAGTGGCAAACAAAAATGACCAGCATTGCGCGGCGCCTTCGGGCCGGAACGCATTCTTCACCACCACCGAACCGGCCCCCGGCGTGTTTTTCGTCCAGGGCCCGGCCTCGAACTGGATCATTGTCCGCGACGAATCAGGCTTCATCCTCATCGACTCCGGATACCCTGGCGACTCCGCCCTGGTGCTGGATTCGATGAGACGCCTCGGCCTCGAGCCGGCTGACGCGAAGGCCATGCTCCTCACGCACGGCCATATCGACCACACCGGCTCGGCAGCCCTGTTCTCCCGCACGTTCGGCACACCAATCCTGTGCAGTGCGGAAGAGCTGGCTCATGTTCAGGGGCTGGAAAAGCACCAGGTCTCTTTCGGCCAGGCGCTGAGGAAGGCCTGGCGGCCGAAGGTGGCCGCCTGGATGGTGCATGCGATCAGTGCCGGTGCCTTCAAGGCAGAGCCGGCCACCGCGGCGCAGGCATGGACGGCGGAGCAGCTCAAGGCTCTGCCGGGACGCCCGGAAGCGATTGTCGTCGCCGGCCACACGGCAGGGAATGTTGCCCTCGTGTTGCCGGACGCCGACGCCATCGCGACCGGGGACTGCCTGATCACCGGCCACCCGATCAGTTCACACACCGGGCCGCAATTCCTTGACCCGATGTTCGATACATGCCCCGGCGCTGTCCCGGGGTCCCTCGATGCCTTGGCCGGAGTCAGCGCCTCCGTCATTCTTCCGGGCCACGGGCCCGCCCTTGCCACGTCCCTGTCGGGGGCCATTTCCGCCGCGCGCGGCTAGCGCCTAAAAGTTTCCTGCCCGCTTCGCGCTGGGCCTGTCCCGAAAGTCATATCAATGTCGATTCTTGCTATCACTGTCACCACTGTCAGTTGCGACGGCGTCCACGGACGCGCGTGCCCCGAGCGTTCCACTATGGTCTACAACCACCCGATGAGCGTCGCGTCGCGGCTGGCCCGCCAAGCGGGCTGGGATCTCGATATTGACGCGGTCTGCCCGTCGTGCGTCGGTTTGGGTGTGCTGTCCCTGATCACCTCGGCGATCCCTGTCGTGCAGGTGCTCCGGGCGGCATAGTTCCTGCCGCTTAGACGGCTTCATCTTCCGGCAGCAGGTCGGGGTGGTCCTCGACATCCTGCAGCCGGGCAATAACATGCGTGTCCTGGGCGGAGAGATCCACGATGACGGGGGTTCCCTCGTCATCACAGAACACGCATTCGCCGAGCATCCGGCTGTCGTCCGTATCCGGGTATGCGATTTCAAGTGTCGTAGTCATACCCGAAATGTGTGCGGCAGGACCGGACCTGCTCTTCGTGCCCGCTGGGGCGTCCTTCGGCTTGCCGGCGGTAAGGACGCCCCGCGGGAACACTTAGGCGTAGGCGGACACCAGACCGACCAGCCGGCCCTTGATGGCGGACAGCTTCGAAGCGATCTCCGCGTAGCCTTCCTCCGAGACCAGATCCCGGATGTCGGGGTTGGACTCGAATTCTTCAATGAACACGTCCGCGGTGGGCAGGTATTTTGAAGCCAAGCGGCCCACCATCCCTTCGTTCCCGGGCACCGCATTGTGGTGCAGGCCCCCGGCATTGTCGTCGAAGTCGGCGAACTTCCCGACGAAGACTTCGGCGTCCCCGGCGATGGCCAGTTCCACATGGGCGGTGTAGATCGCGTGCTTTTCGGCCCGGGAGAGGTGGGAGACATCCTCCGGCGGGTTCGTGAGTGCGTCCACGATCCGTGAGGCCCCGGCACCGAACCGGTCGGTGATCCAGCCGTACGCGAGCTCGCGTTTGCCGGTGATGCCCAGACCGGAGTGGCCGCCCGTAACGAACCGTTCCAGCAGGCGGTCCAGGCAGTCCTCGACCACATCGTGAAGCAGGACGGCCACGATCAGATGCTGGGCCCGGACACCCCAGCGCAAGGCCCGTAGGGCATTCCGCAGCGGGTGCTCAATATAGGCGGTCGTGGAGAACGGGCCCCGGTTCGCGCGGGTCTGGTAGAGGTGGAGGTAGGTGGCGGCGTCGATGGCTTCAGCCACCACATGCAGGTCTATGCCGGGGATACCGGCGGCCTCGTGCATGATGGCCTGCGCCAGGGCGGATGGGTCCATTGCCTTCAGCGGGGTCTCCGCGAACAGTGTGTTCATACTTCCGTATGTGTGCGGCGCCGCGTCCGGGTGTTCCCACATGGGCTTTGGTGCTCCTGCAACCCGTGCAGGTCCGGCCACGCTTGGTTTGGCCGCCACGGCGATGTCCAATTTAGGTATGAGAGTAGAGAGGAATTCACCGACCGGCGTTGCCCCACCCGTTAGCCGAGGAGCGCAGATTAATGAACCGACGAAAGAAGGAACTGAATAAACAAACGACGTGGACCCAGAGGGACACCGTCGTTCTGGCCGTCATCGTGGTGGTGTCCTCCGTGGCAGGATATTTCACCAGCATTCCCACCGGCATTACTGTGTTCGTGACCTTTGCGCAGTTCCTGCTGCCGAAGGCACCGACTCTTGATCGCTGGAAGTAGCAGGTAGCCGAAGTACCGTGTCAGAAAGGCCCCGCCGGTCAATGGACCGACGGGGCTTAAATTTTGTCCGGATTCAGGCCATAACGAACGCGGTGGCGGTGCCGGGCGCGATCTCGGTCAGGCCGTTGTCCACGATCTGCAGCCGTTCCGGGACCGCCTCGGCGAACGACTCGAACGCTTCCTGCTCCGCGAAGATCACCCGGAACTGGCAGCCGTCGTTGTACCAGGCGCGGCGCGCGGGGGTCTCCAGGGACAGGTACCAGGCGAACAGGGCGTGCCCGGCCTGGGCGCCGGCCTTGCCCGAACTCATCTTCAGGCTCTCGTTGATGACCAGCACCGGGGAACCTTCGGGGGCGCTCACGCGGTGGTCGGTGGCGCGTTCGGGAAGATCGGTTCCGGAGACCTGCAGCTTGGACAGGTGCCGGGACATGGACCCGTAGGTGGTGGGCCGGAAGGCGATGGCGCGGGCCTTGCCGATGTGGATGTCGGCGTGCTCCTCGCCGGCGAATTTCAGCGCCAGCTTCTCGAAGGTCTTCGCGTCAGCGCGGCGCACACTCTTGGTGAACGGGCCGGACAGCCACGCTTCCCAGGACGGGTCGGGGTTCTCGCAGGAGAGGGATTCGCCGGCGAAGGCCAGGACGGACGCCAGCGCGGCGGCGTGCACGGCATCGATATGGGCGGCCGGGGAGGTTTTGTCCACAAGCAGCATGATCGGCTGTACGTACACCTCTGCGTCACGGCGGACAGGTTCCGCGGCGGGCGCTGCCGGTGCGTGAGCTGAGGCGTCGCCCCGGTCGGAGTGCTCGAAGTTGTTACTGTCCTGCATGGGGGTCCTGTCTCATGGGTTGGCGGTGCCAATCCTGGCACGGCTCCCATGTGTGCGGCGGCAGCGGCACCGCTCCCCGGGTCAGCGCAGTGAGGCAGCCGCGGCGGGC
Source organism: Arthrobacter sp. (assembly GCA_036390955.1). Taxonomy (GTDB): domain Bacteria; phylum Actinomycetota; class Actinomycetes; order Actinomycetales; family Micrococcaceae; genus Arthrobacter. Next base: position 9,622 of record DASWAW010000629.1, on the reverse strand, counting down.
ACTCTTGCAGTGCCCGCCGGCATGCAGTGGGTCGAGGAGATGCCGAGACCGTTGTAGGCGTCAACGACACCAGGATCGTCATCGTAGGCGTGCACGATGTCGTGGTCCGCCAGAATGGCCGCTGCCATCGCAGCCTTCAGTTCGGTGTCCGTGGAGAGGTTCCTGTCGGCGCTCATCAGGATACCGTCGGCGATCAGGCCGTGGCGGCCCAGCCATAGTTCAACGGCGGCCCGATACTGGGACGGGCGGGATGTGAGGATGAACACCCGGTGCCCGAGGGCCTGCTCCAGCAGGGCCAGCTGCAGCATCCGGGCGTCCGGCGGGCACAGCAGTGACCGGGCCACGTAGTCCCCGGTGGCCGGGCAGTCGAAGTCCCGGTCGTGTCCGGCCAGCAGGTGGCGGATCGAGGAGTTATCGAGCAGGGTCCCGTCGAGGGCGATAATCACAGCCGTGCTTCTGATGTCCATGGACCCCATGTGTGCGGGGCATCATGGCACGCTCACCGGACCGGCGGCCGCCGGCGCCGGTCTAAGTGAACTGCGTGTAGGTTCCGGCCGCGACGGCGGAGGACTGCAGGTGGCGGGCGGCGCGGGATTCATCCCACGGTTCCCCGGCGATCATCCGGTCCGCACGGTTGACCCAGGAGACGCCGGCGATGGGGATGAACGGGTCTTCCATGCCGGCGAAGAGCCGGCGGCGGTGGATGGCCCAGCGCAGCGCACCGGCGGCGATCCGGAAATACTGGCGGGCGTCATCACGGTCCAGCGCGGCGTGCAGGACCAGGGTCGACTCAATCCAGTGCAGCGTCTTGTGCCAGCCCTGCGCGGCGGTGGCCAGCAGCACGGCGGAGTGATCCGACAGCGGTGTCGCCATGGCGGCCAGACCCAGGTCCGAGCGCAGGTCCTCGACGGAGGCCTTCACGATGTCGGTCGCGTCGACCCAGGACCCGAACGGGGTTCCATCCGGCAGGAGCGCCTTGCCATCTTTCACGGTCAGGTTCCGCCAGGGATCCTCAGGGTCCAGGGACCGGACCACATCGGAGAGGAATCCGGACAGCCAGGCAGCGAACCACTGCGGCCGGGCGGCGATGAGATTGATGAGGTTCTCATCGATTTCCTGTCGTGCCTCGGTGTCGAGCAGGGGCTCACAGAGGGCGACAACAAACCGGGAAACCCAGCCCGTGTCCGGTTGACTCATTTTTTGGTGATCCCTAAATCGATAGCGAAGGCGAACTTGAGCACAAATCTAATGCTTTCATGGCAGTTGCGTCCACATTGACGGGCCGTCGGGAAGTATGCCGCATAGAAGCATGTGTGAACACTTCAGAATCCTACGCAGGCCCGGCTCCGCGCATCGGCCTCATCGAGCTGCCCGAACTGGCTGATGCACTGACCGGCCTCGGCCTTCAGGTAGTCACAGCCCAGGACTTCCGTGGCGGCGTAGCCGCCATCAAGGAAGGCTTCGCCACCTACGGCGCCTTCCCCCTCATTGTCACCAACCGCCCGATTGCCGGCCTCCGGGCCTGGGTTGACCGGATCAAATCCGTCGTCGACACACCGGTCGCCGTTGTCCGTGACGGCGGGGAGCCCTCCATCACCTCCGAGAACGTCATTGAGCTGCACCTCCCGGTGACCCTGAACGCGGTCCTGGCAGCAGTGGGAGTGCGCACCGCCGGTCCCGCCGGCGACCAGGTCTTCCCGGCACCGGCGGCCCAGGCGCCGGGCGTCAACATTGACTTCGACTTCGAATTCGACGAGCCCGAGGCGGCCGCCCAGGCCCAGGTCCTCTCCGCACCTCCCGCCGTCGCGGCCCCGGAGAATGATGACCTGTTCGGTTTCGTCCCGGTCCCCGCAGCGCTGGCAGCCGCACCCGAAGAGCCCGTCTTCGCCGCAGCCAACCCCAACGACCCCTTCGATGTGTTCGACACACCCACGTCCGCCGGTCCCGCAGGCGGATTCTCCTTCTCCCCGGCCGCCCCGGAAGAGGCCGACTGGAACACGGCCCCTGCCGCACCCGCCGCCCAAGGCTTCGTCCCCGCCCCGGCGGAAACAGCTCCGGCGGAAACAGCTCAGGACTTCAGCTGGGACACCGTCGCCGCCGCGACACCAGTACAGGAAGCGCCCGTCCAGGAAGCCCCGGCCAGCTGGAGCCAGCCGGCCGCCGCGGAGCCGAGCTGGGACACCCCGGCCCCGGGCTTCGTGGCCCCGGCCCAGGAGATGTGGGATACACCGGCACCGCAGACCCAGGCGTACGAGGTTCCCGTGCAGGCCGCACCGGTCTTCGCCCCGGCACCCGAGCCGGCCGCGGACTTCGGCCGGGACACCACACCTGCCACCCAGGACTGGAACGCACAGGCCCCGGCGGCACAGCCCTTCGTGGCACCCGCACCGGTCCAGGCCCCGGCCGCACCGATGCCCGAAGCCTGGGCACAGGCGCAGCCGGTCCAGGCCGCGTTCGGCGGACCGGACGCCTCCTCGGTGTTCGACTCCTTCGAAGCCGCCAAGCTCCACGGCACCGGCCGCTCAGCCTCCGGCCTGGCTTCACTGGTCATCGTCTGGTCCGGCAAGGGCGGGGTCGGCAAGTCCACCAACTCCCTGGAACTGGCCGCGCTGGCCGCCGAAACCGGAGCCCGCGTCATCCTCATCGACGGCAACTCCGGCCAGGGCGACCTGCGCACCTACCTGCGCCTGAACCGCACCGACGTCCCGACCATCTACAGTGCCGCACTGGGCAACATCGCCGGTTCCGTGCTGAGCCCCGCCGCGATCAACAACGCCGAGCTCAGCCCCGGCGTCCCGGCACGGCAGGGCCTGGGCGAGATCAAGTTCGGCTTCGTCGCCGCACCCCCGGAGGACATCGAAGACGGCGAGATCGTCACCAACGCCACCTACCGCGCCGTGATCGAACACTGCCGCCGGAACGCGGACATTGTCATCATGGACACCCAGATCATCGAGGCGATCGACCGGACCGGTGTCCTGACCGACCTGCTCATCCCCGCCTTCGTCCAGGACGCATGGGGTGTGGGTGTCGCTGACATGAACGCCCCCGGCGTCAACAGCCTCAACGCCCGGCTGCGGAAGTTCGCCGCCAACGGTGTGGCCCCGGACCGCCAGATGATCATCGTGAACAAGGTCCCCGAGGCCCAGATCGAGGACGCCGCCAAGCTCGAGTCCTACTTCGCCGGACGCGCCCGCTTCCTGGGAACCGTCACCGAGGATTCCGGGATCCGGGACAACATGAACGCCGGCCGCATCGAAGTCACCAACCCGCAGATGCGCGCCGCCCTCGCAACGGCCCTCTACACGGTGACCGGCAACGATGAGTTCCGCCGCATCTCCGAGGTCCCGTCCCCGGCCGCCGCGACCGGTGCAACGGTCCGCAAGATCGGCTTCTGGGGCCGCATGACCGGCAAGAAGGCTGCTGCGTGAGCGCGGAAGCGATCCCGCTGATGGAGGCGGGGGCACCTGCATCCCGCCACCCCGGGCTGGACACCGTCTGCGCCAGGCTCGAAGCGATCCTGCACGGGCGCGCCGCAGCGGACCTGCTCCGGGACGTGCGCTCCATCCCGGAGCGCGCCGGCATCGTCATCCTCCCGGCCTGGTCCTGGGAGCTGCCGCTGATCGATGTGGGACGCAAGGACAAGGCGTTCTCCACCGCCGAAGGCCGGATCGGCAAGGGTTCCTTTGAGCGTCTGCTCCTGCCGGTCCGCAACGACTGGTCCGAGCCGATGGTCCGCCTGGTCTCCGGCGGCTCCGTCCCGGTCACCTACCGCAGCCTGGGCATGGGCCACCAGATGGCCGGCCAGTCCAAGCTGATCACCCGCCCCGGCGCCCCGGCCGTCGCCCGCGTCACGGATGTCCCGTCGCTGGCGGACCCGGTGTTCGTGGGGGAGTCCCTGCGGAACCGGACCGTCTCCGAACTGCACCGTCTCGTCGACGCCGGCAACGCCGCCCGCTGGGAGCTCATCCGCGACATCGAGCCCAAGCTTGAACAGCAGATGCATGTCGCCCACAGCGCCGTCAGTCACGAGATCGGCCAGACTTCCGGGAACGTCGTGCCGATGCTGGACATCCAGGGCCTGGAGCAGGTGCAGAACCTGATGATGTTCGGTGAAGTCGGGGAGGACGGCAGCGAAAAGCCCGGCTCCGTGTTCCGGCTTATCGAACTGTGCTTGACGTCAGACTGCTTCGTGAAGGTCGACCCGCTGCGCTACATGGTCAAGCACCTGCGCCGCGACGCCGAAACGGAGATCCGCCGCAAGATCGGGGACCCGCACATCGGCCCGAAGGTCCGGGCCGTTGCCCTGAAGCACCCGCGGGCGGAACTGACCGTCATCGTGGACGAGTACCGGAAGATCTACCCGAAGGACCGGCTCTCCATCCCGCGCGCCCAGGCGGCCCTCTCGGTGCGTCCGGACGCGATGGCCAGCTGCACCCAGCTGATGCCCGAAACGTACCTGGCCAAGGCCAGCGAAGACCTTGAAGGGGCGATGGCCTGATGGGGGTTCCCCCGCGTTTTGACATCTCCTCGCTCAACACCGCCCGCCGTGCCGCGGGCCGTTTGCGGGCGCAGTGGCTGATGCTGGTCCACGACGGAACGTTCACCCCGACGGACCTGATGAAGGAGGCTGCGCTGCCGGAATCGAAGGCGCTACTGAAGATTTCGCTGCGCCAGGTTCTGCTCTCCCAGCCCGGCTGGGGACGGAAGCGAACTGACGGTGCACTTGATCATGTTGCTGGCGTTATTGACGCTAGGATTGACCGTCGTCACCTTACGGTTGGGTGGCTTCTCGACCCTCGCGCCGGAGGCCGCCGTTTTGCGGCCTGGCTCGACGCCTTCCAGCCCAAGACCGGACCCCTTTGGCCCGGCTTTCCCTATGTGAGGAGCAGCGATGTCTGAGAACACCCACGACGCAGTCCGTGCCATTGCTGCTGCTACCGGGCGCCAGCGGGAAAACATGATCGAGGACTTCTTCCTCGACCGGCAGGGTCTGTTCAACCAGATCGGCTTCTCGCTGTGCCGGAACTTCGGTGTCGCGCCGGCCCAGCACGGGGAGGACTTCGCCTCCATCGTGGCCCGGGAAGCGTGGGTCATGCTCTCCGAGCAGCTCGCCGACGAATCCCAGCTGGACCAGGTGAACATCTGGGAAGCCATGCTGAAGATGCGCTCCAAGCAGATGGTCCGCAACTTCCTGGACCGGGAAATGTCCCCGGCCGCGGAGATGTCCTCCACCTGGCGCCGGGTGCGGCTGCTGAACCAGACCCGCGATGAGATGCGCTTCGAGCTCGGCCGCGAACCGACCGACGATGAGATCGTCGAGACGCACAACACCAAGATGCGCTCCAACCGCTCCAACCCGGTCAAGCAGGGCGTCATCGCCACCGCAGATGACCTGCATGTCTGGCGTGCCTCCGCGGACGTCGATGACCACGACCGGGCCGAGACCATGCTGGATGCGGACTTCGTCCTGCACCCGGTGGAGGGGCCCAAGTTCATCAAGCTCCTCGTCGAGCGGACCGCCGAGTACAACGAACGCCTCGGCGAAGCCGCCGGGCTGTGGCTTTCGGGCCTGTACCGCACCGACGGCCCGCCGCTGATCCGGACCCCGGAAGAGATCGCCGAGGCCATGGGCGTCTCCCGTTCCACGGCCCGGTCCTACATCCGCAAGATCAAGGAATACGCCGTCGAGGTCGCCTCTGAGGCGTTCGGAATCACCGCCGACGACGTGTAACTGCAGGGGATGACCGCCGTCGGGTCCTATGACGCATAGAGAATGCCATGGACAACGACACAACCACCGAACAGCAGGGTGCCGGAGAAGCTTCCGGCACCCTTTCCCCTTCCCCGGAGCAGGCCGCTCCCACTGCACGCAAGGACGCCGCCCCGCTGCAGGAGACCCCGGAGGACGAGATCAGCTTCGTCGTCCCCGACTACGTGCCGTCCATGCCGTCCTGGACCGCCAAGGACTACGCCTTCTTCATCACCGGCTCCGGCGCCGACAAGCTTGCCGACTCCGGCGTCGCCCCGCTCGTCGCGGCCGCCCGCGGCTACCTCCGCCTGGACGCAAGTAACTACCCCGACCAGGCCACCGTCATGAGCGTGAACAAGAACTCCAAGCAGGGCGGCCGCCTCAAGCGGACCCTGTCCGGCCCGGGCCGTGACGGCATGCAGATGCCCTGGTACTCGGTCGCTGACATCCAGATCGCGCACCGCGACGGTACGAAGGCCACCCCGTTCACCTACCAGGTCCGCCCTGCGGTCCCGGAGTTGAACGACCACGATAAGCCGATCAAGTACGAGTTCATCTCCTCCCTGGGCACACCCCTGGACCTGCATCCGGCGACCCCGGTGGACTGGATCGACTCCACCCCGGTGGTCATGTTCGCCGAAGGCATGCTCAAGGGCGACTCGGCACTCTCCGCGTACCTGCACTCGAACGGTGTCCCCTACGCGGACCTCGAATACAGCCCACGTGACGGCGACCCGGTCATGCGGCTGAAGGCACTCATGGCCGCCATCCCGGAGGACAAGCGGATCCTCATCGTCTCCATCGCCGGGATCTGGAACACCAACCAGAACCCCGTGGACTGGCGTGAAATCAAGCTCAAGGGCCGGGCGGCCTGGGTCGCGTTCGATGCCGACATGGGCATCAACCCGGCAGTGCACGCCGCAGCATTCCGGCTCTCGGAATCCCTGGAGAACAAGTCCCGGATGGAACCGGTCCTGTTCCTGGCCCCGACGGTGCCTTCCGATGATGACGGCACCCTCGCCAAGGCCGGGGTCGATGACTACCTGGCCAAGCACGGCACCTGGGACATGCTCCTGAGCGGGCTGAAGTCCAAGCTGCCGGACGCCCCGCCCCGCTCGGACAACGAGTTCCACGGCGCCGTCCGGATCTCCAAGGACGGGTTCACGACCGAGGAATGCACCGCCGTCAATGATGGCCCAGGCGGCACCATCGGCTCCTACACCTGGAAGAAGTCCGTTGACCTCGGCGGCCGGATCAAAACGATGGAAACCCGCCGCCAGCCCACCGATGACGAGCTGCGCACCGGCATCTTCGACGCCAACGTCCAGGCCCACGACATCGACGACTCGATCGTGGAGATCGAGGTCTCCTGGACTCTCGGCGGCAAAGATGACAGCGGCATCGTGACCGGCCCGAAAACCATCCTGCACTTCACCCCGGCCGACTGGGTTCGGCAGAAGGCGGTCATTCCCGACAACGTCCTGTGCCACCCGGCGTGGCCGCCGCGCGCCGCCAAAGGCGAAGCATGGCTGGCTGCCCTGAAGATGAACAAGACCACCGACACTGTGCACCGCACCCGCTGGCAGCAGATGGGCTGGGTCCCGGTCGACGGCTCCGACCCGGTCTTCATCATCGGCGACCAGATCATCGGCGAAACCATCGAAGGCTCCACCGTCGCCGGCGTGGGCACCGGGGAAATCCCGGTCGCCGACATGTTCGGCGTCGGCGTCGCCACTGCCGGGGAGGACACCGGCCAGGAGGCGGTCCGCGAGTCGATCCGCCAGGACTTCCGCGCTGTCGTCGACACCTACATCACCGCCGGTGCCTGGAAGGACCGCTCCACCGCGGCCCTCGTGCTCGCCGCTGCCCTGCGCCCGGCCATCCCGCTGCGCCCGCGCTCAACTATCTATTTGTGGGGCCCGAAGGGGCGAGGTAAGAGCTGGACTGCCAAGGCCATGATGTTTTTCTGGGCCAAGCGCCTGCCGGGCTGGCAGGACCAGCTCCCGGGCTCCGCCAAGGACACCGTCGCGTACATCGAAACGTGCGTCTCCCGCACCCCGATCTGGGTCGTCGATGACCTGGCCCCGTCCCCGGTCAAGCGCCAGGCCGAATCCGAGGACGCGAAGCTCGCGGACCTCACCCGGTCCATCTTCAACAACGCCACCAAGGGCCGGATGAACGCGGACATGTCCGCCCGGAAGGTCAACAAGCCGATCGCCCAGCTGATCATCACGGCCGAGAACGAGCTGACGACCCCGTCTGCGAAGGAGCGGCTGATCCCGGCCTACATCGGCCACGGCAAGCTGCACGAGTCGCGCCAGAAGACCGACGCGATCAACGAACTCGCCAAGGAGCGCGGCGTCCCGGCACGGTTCACCGGGCACTTCATCCGGTTCATCCGCCGGACCGCTATTGGCGTCCCGGGCGGTTGGGGTGCGTTCTTCGGCCGGCTCGAAGACCTGCGCACCGAAGTCCAGACCTCGACCGAAACGATCATGAAGGACATGGGCACCTCCGCCGGTTCCCTGGAACGGACGTCATCGCTGGCCGCCGACGTGCTCCTGACTTTCGAAATGCTGCGCTGGTTCGCGGATGAGCTCAAAATGGAGGAAGAGTTCACGGAAATCTTCGACCTCGCCGAGGGCCTGGGCCGGGACATCATCTCACTTGTCGCCTCCGCCCACGCGGACAACATGAAGTCTTCCCCGGGCACCTCCATGGTCCGGGCACTCTCGGCCCTGCTGGCGGCCGGCGGCGCGCATGTGATCAATGTCGATGACCCCACGGTTCCCCCGATCGAAGGCACCGACGATTCCGGGGCAATGGCCAACCACCGCCTCGGCTGGTCCGCCGGCTCCGGCTCCGACGGGGCGCTGAAGCCGAACGGTCCCTCCATCGGAACGGTCATCGAGAAGGGCGGCGAGAAGATCATCCTCTTCGATGTGGAGACCGCGTTCTACAAGGCCCAGGCCGCATACCCGAACCTGATCCAGCACGGTCAGGGCACCGGCTCGGCATGGGCTTCCATCTGGGATGAGAAGCTGAACCCGAAGTCCATCACCCGCCAGCTCAGCGGCCGCAAAACGCCGATCAACACGGTGCGGCTGACGCTCGGTTCCGGGTCCACCAGGCTCCGCCCGACGGGTGTCCCGATCCCGGTCAACACCATCCTGTCCGGCGGCGCATCAGACCACGACGACGAGGAAATCGTCGACTGAGAGGGCCTCTAAGGGCCTGAAAGCCCCGCAACACCCACGGGTGAGGCGGGGCTTTTCTGTGCCGTCACAGCCCCGCGGGGCACTTCCTGGGCGGACCGGGGGCGACGGACGGCTGGGCGAGTTTCGCGGGAATCACGCCGAAAGACTGTTTTTCACTCTTCGAGAGCCGTTTTGGGGCCAGTGACCCGCACCGACCCATACAGGAACCAACCACGCGTTCGCCACATTTTTCCGCGCCAGCGCTGGGAAGGAGGGCCCTTATATATATAGAACCTAACAACCCAACCATTTAACTACTACTACACAGAGCCCTCTACCTTCCTCCTACAGGAGGGTCCTTTTCTCTCCTATAGGGGTACCTCCCCATGTGTGGGTCGGTCGCCACATTTGCCCGATGGTCCCGGATCCCTTGCCAGTGCTGGGAACTTCCGCCGAAAACCGACCCATTCTGAGGTCGCCACCGTTAGGGTCTGGTCGGGTCTGGCTCCGGAGCAGAAAAAGTGCTCCGGAGGTGCAAAAAACGACACCCGTGGTCGCCTTGGACGCATAGAAAGTACATGACCAATCACACGCCACTGCTCCGCGACAAGCTCGCCTGGGACGGCAAGACGCTCGTCGTCACCGGCGACGGGCTCGTCGAAAACAAGCTGAG
>DASWAW010000628.1:0-3433 GCA_036390955.1 Arthrobacter sp. | reverse complement strand
GGTGTCAGCGGGTGTAGGCATGGGCGCTCCTGTGGCTGGTGTGGTCGGCGGCGACGCGGGCTGCGGCGTCGGGTTCGGTGGCGACAGTCTTGCCGGCGAGGCCGGACTCGGGGCGGCCGGCGAACGGATCGCCCGCGCCCCAGAGGGTGGTCGGCGCCGCGGCGCGGACCGCCGGGATGACCTCCAGCGCAAACCGCTCCAGAATGTCCAGCTGCTGCTCGAACGGCTGGGTGGTGGGCAGGGAGATGGACTGGAGGTCGTGGCCGTAGAGCTCGTGGTAGCTGAGGATCTTGTCGATCACCTGTTCCGGGCTGCCGACGAGGGCCGGTCCCTCGGCGACGGCATGGTCGATGTCCCGGTACGGCGAGTTGTTCCCGGGGACATTGCGGCCGGCGGTGAGCGCCTCATAGACCGGACCGAACTGCCGCTTGGCCTCCTGCGTGGTGTCCGCGATGAACACGCCGCCGGCGCCTGCACCGGAGCCCAGGTACTGGTGCTTCGGGTCGTGGCCGTGGCGTTCGTACTCCTGGCGGTAGTGCTCGATCAGCACGGCGTAGTTCCCGCGCGGCTGGATCGCGTTGGCGGTGAACAGCGGATCGCCCCATTTGGCGGCCAGCGCGGCCGAGGTCAGGCTGGTGGCCGAGCCGTGCCAGACCCTCGGCGCGCCGGCGAACGGACGGGGTGTTGTGGTGGTCGGCTCGGTCAGCGCGGAGCGGAACTTCCCGGCCCAGGTGACGTTCTCCTCGCTCCAGAGCCGCCGCAGCAGCAGGTACTTTTCCGCCAGCAGCTCCCACTGGTCGTCGATGTCCAGGCCGAAGAGCGGATACTGCAGCACCTCGTTGCCCTTGCCGATGACGAGCTCCAGCCGGCCGCGGCTGAGCTGGTCGATCGTGGCGTAGTCCTCCGCCACCCGCACCGGATCCAGCACGGAGAGCACGGTCACGCCGCTCTGCAGCCGGATGGTGCTGGTCACTACGGCGATGGCCGCCAGCACAGTGGTGGGGGAGGAGGAGATGAACTCGCCGGCGTGCCGTTCCCCGACGGAGAAGCTGTCGTAGCCGAGTTCTTCGGCCCGCTGCGCGGTCCGGACCACCTGGTTGAGCCGGTCCGCGGTGGAGACGATCTCCCCGGTGACCGGGTTCTTCAGGTGCGGAATGATGTCCAGGACCTGGAATTTCATTTGCCCGTCCCGAAGTTTGCCTCAGTGACGGTTTTGGACTCGGGAAGTGCCTCTTCGGACAGGCCCCAGCGCTCGAGGACCTTGCCGTAGGAGCCGTCCTTGATGGCGGAGTTCAGCGCATCGGTGATGGCGGGGGCCAGGCCGTTGCCCTTGAGGGTGGTCGCGGCCACGAGGGTCTCGGACGGCCAGCCGGCGTTGACCTTGCCGACCACTTTCAGGTCGTCGCGGGTGTTCTCGCGGTAGGTGACCGAGGGGAAGGGGGCGATGTTCAGGTCCGTGCGGCCGGAGGACAGCGCGAGGATGGTGTCGGCGTCGGAGGAGTAGTACTGCAGGAGAGCCGGGGCCTTCCCCTTGGCCTCGAGTTCCTTGTTCCAGGCGATCAGGATCTTTTCCTGGTTGGTGCCGGAGCCCACCGAGATCTTCAGGCCGGAGATGTCGTCGGAGCCCTTGATGTCGTAGTTGGAGCTCTTCTTGGCTTCGAAGCCCATGTACGCGGCGCGGTAGCTCGAGAAGTCGAAGAGCTTCACGCGGGCGGCGTTGATGCCCACATTGGAGAACACCGCCTCGAAGTCGCCGGACTGGGTTTTGAGCGGCCAGTTTTCCCACGAGGTCACCTGGACGTCCAGCTCCAGGCCCAGTTTGTCCGCGACCAGCTGGGCGATATCGAGCTCGACGCCGATCGGGGTCTTGTCGTCGCTGGCGTGGAAGGACAGCGGGATGGACCCTGCGGTGGTCGCCACCGTCAGCTTGCCGTCCTTGTTGATCAGCCCGGGCACCTCTGCGGCCAGGGCCGGGTCCTTGTCCGCGCGGATGCGCTGCTGGTCCGGCGAGGTGTTGTAGACGACGCCGTTCCGGGCCGCCGTCGTGGCCGGCGGCGCACCGGCCGCTGCGGCGCCCGGATCGGAGCAGGCGCTCAGCGCCAGCGTCCCGGAAAGAGCGCCGAGGACGGCGACGGCGGGAAGCGCCGTGAGTTTGCGGAAACGGTGCGTGCGGGTGCTGGGGGTTGCCATGAGGGGGTGTTCCTTAGATGTTGAAGGCGGGTTCGATGACCTTGGAGAAGAAGCTCCGGGTGCGTTCTTCGCGCGGGTTGGTGAAGATGTCCTGGGGGCTGCCCTGTTCCACGATCTGGCCCTGGTCCATGAAGACCACGGTGTCTGCGACGTCGCGGGCGAAGCCCATCTCGTGCGTGACGATGATCAGCGTGGTGCCGGATGTGGCAAGCTCGCGGATGACGTCGAGGACCTCGTTGACGAGTTCCGGGTCCAGGGCCGACGTGGGTTCGTCGAAGAGCAGGATCTTGGGGTCCAGGGCCAGTGCGCGGGCAATGGCCACGCGCTGCTGCTGGCCGCCGGAGAGCTGGCGGGGGTAGGCGCCGGCACGGTCCTTGAGGCCCACCCGGTCCAGCAGTTCCAGCCCGCGCTCGCGGGCCTGGGCCTTGGTAAGGCGCGGTTTTCCGGAGCGCGGGGCGACGACGGGCGCCTCCGTCACGTTTTCCAGCGCCGTGAGATGCGGGAACAGGTTGAAGTTCTGGAACACCATGCCGATTTCGGTGCGCTGCTTCAGGACGTCCTTTTCGCGCAGTTCGTGCAGCGTGCTGCCGCGGGCCTCGTAGCCCACCAGCGTCCCGTCAATGGCGATGAAGCCGCCGTCGACCTTTTCCAGGTGGTTGATGGTGCGCAGCAGGGTCGACTTGCCGGAACCGGAGGGGCCGACGATCACAGCGACGCCGCCCGGTTCCACGGTCAGGGTGATGCCCTTGAGGACCTCGACGGCGCCGAAGGACTTGCGGACTTTGGTGATTTCCACGAGGCCGCGGGTGGTCCCGGCGTCCGGGGCAGTGGCGGCTGCGGGGATTTCGGTGGCCAGGGTGCTCATCGGGTGACCTTCGCGGAGTTGTCGGCGGACAGGGCATGGGTGGAGAGGAATTTGCGGGCCTTCTGCAGCGGCGTCAGCGGCAGGGTGCGGACGGCGCCCTTGGAGTAGTGCCGTTCGATGTAGTACTGGAAGACGCTCAGCACCGAGGTAATGGCGATGTACCAGAGGGTCGCCACCAGCAGTAGCGGCAGGACCTGCTGGGTCCGGTTGTAGATGACCTGAACGGTGTAGAAGAGCTCGGAGTAGGCCAGCACGTAGACGATGGAGGTGCCCTTGACCAGGCCGATGATCTCGTTGAAGGCCGTGGGCAGGATGGCGCGCATGGCCTGCGGCAGGACGATCCGGGTGGAGCGCCGCCAGGCCGGGATGCCGAGCGCC
>DASWAW010000627.1:0-4648 GCA_036390955.1 Arthrobacter sp. | reverse complement strand
CGGTCGGGGCGGTTAGGCTGTGCACATGGCCCACGTCAACGATCCGGCAGTCCTCGAACGGCTCATGCGCACCAAGGGGCGGTGGGCCATTGTCGGCTTGTCCACGAATCAATGGCGGGCCGCCTATGACACGTCCCTGTTCATCCGGGACCGGCTCGGGATGCAGATCATTCCGGTGAATCTGCCCGGCGACCCGGTTCACGGGGAAACCGGGTACGCGACGCTGGCGGCTATCCCGGCCGAGAAGCAGCCGATCGACGTCGTCGACTGCTTTGTGAATTCCCAGAAGGTGGGGGCCGTGGTGGATCAGGCAATCGCCGTCGGCGCGAAGGCTGTCTGGATGCAGTTGGGCGTCATCGATGAGGCGGCGGCGGCCCGGGCGAAAGCCGCCGGCCTCGACGTCATCATGAATGCCTGCCCGGCGCAGGACGCCCGGCGCTTCGGCCTCTGACAGACCTCCCGCCGGGGCAGTGCTGTCCCTGCAAGTTGTCCGGGCCGGCCGGTAGGCTCGGATCATGGATGCAGCCGCACTCCGGGAAATCTGCCTCGGCTTTCCCGGCGCCTTCGAGGACTTCCCGTTCGGGCCGGAGACCTCCGTCTTTAAGGTGCGGGCCGCAGTGTCCGGCGGAGCCCGCCACGACGCCAAAATGTTCGCCCTCTCCGCCCTGGAGGCCGCCGACTTCTCGGTCAGCCTCAAATGCGAGCCCGCCCTGGCTGAGCAACTGCGCTCCGCCCACCCTGAGATCACCGGAGCCTGGCATATGAACAAGAAACACTGGAACGGCGTGCGCCTGGACGGGTCCCTGCCCGATTCCATGGTGCGCGACATGGTGGAGGATTCCTACGACCTCGTCGTCGCTTCGCTGAGCCGCCGCCAGCAGGAGCAACTGGGCTGGGCGCGGCTGGCCGACGGCGGCCGGGCGTGACCCGGCGGATCGCGGCCGGCGAGTTGAACTATGCCGGGATCGGGTCCACGGAGCACGGCCCGCCGCCCGCGGACGCCGACTGCCAGGTCACCGACGCCTACGTCGGCGAGGGCATGGCGGCGTACCGGCGGGTGGCGGAGGGGACGCTGACCTGGCAGCTGCAGAAACGGGCCGGGCTGACGGTCCGTGCGGAATCCGACGTCGTGGTCCCCGGCGCGCGCGTGGTGAGCGGTTTCGGCGTCGGGCCGTTCCGGATCCACGCGCCCTGCGAGGTGGTCTGGGTCCGCCCTCCGGTGCCGGGCGGGGCTCCGCAGTCCGCGGGCTTTGGCTACGGGACCCTCCCCGGCCACCCGGTCCGCGGCGAGGAGGCCTTCGAGGTTTCCATCGACGCCGGCGGCCGGGTCATGATCCGCATCACCGCCTTCGGCGTGCCGGCCAACTGGTTCTACGCGGCGGGCGGCGCCCTGACGGAGCGGGCGCGGCGCCACATCACTTCCCGATACATTAGGAGTGCACAGGAACTGGCCGCAGGAGTGAACTGAGAGCAGGCAGAAATGCTGGATCAACAGACCCTAGACCGACTCTGGGACTTCGATGACCCCGCACTTTCGGAGGCCCGTTTCCGGGAGGCCTCCCAAGACCCGTCCTACGACGCCGACGAACGTGCGGAGCTCGCCACCCAGCTGGGCCGGGCCATCGGCCTGCAGGGCCGGTACGAGGAAGCCGACGCGCTGCTGGATGCTGTCGACGGCGACGAGCCCACCGTCGCGGTCCGGGTGCTGCTGGAGCGGGGGCGTGTGCTGAACTCGGGCGGCCACGCGGAGATGGCCGTGCCGCTGTTTGAACAGGCCGCTGAGCTCGCGGACCACCTGGGCGAGGAATTCCTGGCCGTGGACGCCCTGCACATGCTCGCCCTTGCCGATTCCGCCCATGCCGAGACGTGGACCCGCAGCGCACTGGAGTACGCCTCCACAGTGCACGATGAACGGACCAAACGGTGGCTGGTGGCACTGCACAACAACCTGGGCTGGACGCTGCATGACGCCGGCCGCTGCACCGAGGCGATGGTGGAGTTCCAGCTGGCCGAGCAGTGGGCCGAACGCGTTGGCACCCCGCGGCAGCAGCAACTGGCCCGGGAAGCTATCCAGGCCTGCTGACCCCACCCCTCCACCAGCAACGCGGGGTCAGCTACGGCCCATAATTGCGGCCGGAATGGGCCGGATGTGACCCCGCGTCGTCCGGTTGCAAGAATGGAACACCATCCCGCCACACCGAAAGGCACACTCCCGTGATCTTCATTGTCGTTAAATTCAAGGTCAAGCCCGACTGGTCGGACCGTTGGCTCGGCCTCGTGGAGGACTTCACGCAGGCCACCCGGAAGGAACCGGGCAACCTCTGGTTCGACTGGTCCCGCAGCGTGGAGGATCCCGACGAATTCGTCCTGGTTGAGGCATTCCAGGACGACGCAGCCGGGGACCATGTCAACAGTGCACATTTCAAGCAGGCCATGGCCGACATGCCGCAGGCGCTGCTGGAGACGCCCCGGATCATCAGTCGCCAGTTCGACGGCGACGGCTGGGACCGGATGGGCGAACTCACCATCTAACCCCATCGGCTGCTCCGTAACCGCCCTTTTGGCGCCCCAAAACGGCTGTTACGGAGAACTCGCTACGATAAATGCATGTGGATCGGCTGGATTGAATTCGACGTCCTCCTCGGCGACGTCCACACCCTGAAGGAAAAGCGCTCCGTGGTGCGTCCGGTGCTCGCAGAGCTCAAGCGCCGCTTCGACGTCTCCGTGACCGAGGCCGGACTGCACGACCAGTACCGCCGCACCGTGATCGGCGTCGGGCTGGTCGCGGCAGACCGGGCGCACCTCGTTGACGTGCTGGCCGCCGTCGAACGCTTCGTCGCGGCACGCCCCGAACTGGAACTCCTCAGCGCCCGCCAGCGAGAACTCCGCAGCGACGACTAAAAGGACAACGCGGGGTCACTTACCGACCATCCCGAAGGGATTTATGGGCGGTAGGTGACCCCGCGTTGCTTGGTTGCTTTGGGAGGGCTAGCCGAAGTATTTCGGCAGGGTGGCCTCGTGGGCTTCGCGGAGGGAGTCGAGGTTCATGGTCTCGACGCCGGTGATCTCCAGGGTGCCGCCCTCGGCGTCGACGACGCCGATCCGGACGTGCGGGAAGCTGCGGGCGGTGCACATGTCCTTGAACCGGATCTCCTCGGAGCGGGGCACGGCCACCACGGCACGGCCCTGCGTCTCGGAGAACAGCGCAGTGAACAGGTCCACGCCGTCGCGGTCCAGGACATCCTGGAGTGCGATCCGGGCACCCACGCCGTAGCGCAGCGAGGACTCCACGAGGGCCGCCGCGAGGCCGCCTTCGGAGAGGTCGTGCGCGGAGTCCACCATGCCGTCGCGGGAGGCATTGATCAGGATCTCGCCGAGGGCGCGTTCGGCGTCGAGGTCAACCTTGGGCGGGAGACCGCCGAGGTGTCCGCGCATGTTGGACCATTCCGAACCGTCCAGTTCCGCCGCGGTCGTGCCGAGCAGATAGATGGCCTGGCCGTCCTCGCGCCAGCCCGACGGCGTGCGGCGGGCGACGTCGTCGAACTTGCCGAGCACCGCCACCACGGGGGAGGGGTGGATCGGGGTGCTGCCGGTCTGGTTGTACAGCGAGACGTTGCCGCCGGTGACCGGGATGCCCAGCACCATGCAGGCGTCGGACAGGCCCCGGATGGCCTCGGCGAGCTGCCACATCACGTCCGGATCCTCGGGGGAGCCGAAGTTCAGGCAGTCGCTGACCGCCATCGGCACGGCGCCGGAGGTGGCGACGTTGCGGTACGCCTCGGCCAGGGCCAGCTGGGCGCCGTGGTACGGATCGAGGTAGGTGTAGCGGCCGTTGGCGTCGGTGGCCAGGGCCACGCCCAGCCCGGTTTCCTCGTCCACCCGGACCACCCCGGCGTCGTCCGGGAACGCCATGGCGGTGTTGCCGCCGACGTAGCGGTCGTACTGGTTGGTGATCCAGGACTTGTCGCACATGTTCGGCGAGGCGACGAGTTCGGTGATGGCGGCTGCCAGTTCCGCCGGGGCGGACGGGCGGCCGGCATCCTGCACGGACCCGGTGAAGGCATCGGCCTGCACGGCGTCCTGCCACTCGGGGCGGGCGTACGGGCGGTCGTAGACCGGGCCGTCGTGGGCGACGGTGCGGGGGTCGACGTCGACGATCACGTCGCCTTCCCACGTGATGATGAGGCGGCCGGTATCGGTCACCTCGCCGAGCCAGGAGTATTCCACGGCCCATTTGTCCATGACCGCTTCAAACGCGGCGACGTTCTCCGGGGTGACCACGGCCATCATGCGTTCCTGCGACTCGGACATCAGGATTTCGCCCGGGGTCAGGGTCGGGTCGCGGAGCAGGACGGAGGTCAGCTCCACTTCCATGCCGCCGTCGCCGTTGGAGGCGAGCTCGGACGTGGCGCAGGAGATGCCCGCGGCGCCGAGGTCCTGGATGCCCTCAACCAGGGACCCCTTGAACAGCTCGAGGCAGCACTCGATCAGGACCTTCTCGGCGAAGGGGTCGCCGACCTGGACGGCGGGGCGCTTGGACGGTTTGGTGTCGTCGAAGGACTCGGAGGCCAGCACGGAGGCGCCGCCGATGCCGTCGCCGCCGGTGCGGGCGCCGAAGAGCACCACCTTGTTGCCCTTGCCGGAGGCG
>DASWAW010000626.1:0-1642 GCA_036390955.1 Arthrobacter sp. | reverse complement strand
GACGCTCATGCCGGCACCGTTGAGATCGATCACCGCCGAGGACAGGCCGACGTGCGCTACGGTTCCGCGGAGAAAACTGATCAAGGCCTGGCTCCTGGGTTTACGGCTGGGTTTGCAGCCGACTATCCGAACATATCTACGAATACCCTAGCAAGCGCCCGGACATTTATCGCGCCATTCAGCGCGCACGGCGCGCTTTGGCCTCCGCGTCGGCCCAGGCGCGCTGCGCGGGCGTCAGGGACTGGCTGCCCGGGCCGGTGGTGACTGCGGCTGCCCCCCTGGCGGGTACACCGCTGCCCGACCGCCACGCATGCGTGATGGCAAGCGCCAGGGCGTCCGCGGCGTCGGCCGGCCGCGGCGGGGCGTCGAGCCGGAGGATCTTGGTGACCAGCTTGGTGACGGCGTCCTTGTTGGAGGTCCCGCTGCCGGTGACGGCGGCTTTGACCTCGGACGGGGTGTGCAGCGCCACCGGGATGCCCCGGCGGGCGGCGGCGGCGATGACTACGCCGGAGGCCTGGGCAACACCCATCACGGTGCTGACATTCAGCTGCGAGAAGACGCGTTCGACGGCGAGGACGTGCGGTTCGTACCGGTCCAGCCACTCGTCGATCGAGGTGGCGATGACCAGCAGGCGCTGGTCCAGGCTTTCCTCGGGGGATGTTCCGACGACGCCGAACGCCACCATGGTGGCGCGGCGGTTCTTCTCAACGTCCACGACGCCGATCCCGCAGCGGGTGAGGCCCGGATCGACGCCGAGGACGCGAAGGGTCACTCGGCTTCCAGTGCGGCCTGCACTTCGTCGCTGAGGTCTGCGTTGCTGTAGACGTTCTGGACGTCGTCGAGTTCCTCGAGGGCGTCCACGAGTTTCATGAACTTCTTGGCGGCGTCGAGATCCAGCGGCACCTGCATGGACGGGACGAACTCTGCCTCGTCGGTGTCGTACTCCATCCCGGCTTCCTTGAGCGCATCGCGGATGGCCTGGAGATCGGTCGGCTCGGAGTGGATCTCGAAGCTGTCGCCGTTGTCCTTGACTTCCTCGGCGCCGGCATCGAGGACGGCCATCAGGACGTCGTCCTCGGTCAGGCCGTTCTTCGGCAGCGAGACAACGCCCTTGCGGGAGAAGAGGTAGCTGACGGAACCGGGGTCGGCGATGGTGCCGCCGTTGCGGGAGATGGCGAGCCGGACCTCGGAGGCCGCACGGTTCTTGTTGTCCGTGAGGCATTCGATCAGCAGCGCGGAGCCCTGCGGCCCACGGCATTCGTACATGATCTCGGTGTAGTCCACGACTTCGCCGGTGAGGCCGGCGCCGCGCTTGATGGCGCGGTCGATGTTGTCAGCGGGGACCGAGGTCTTCTTGGCCTTGGTGACGGCGAGTTCCAGGCCCGGGTTGCCGGCCAGGTCCGGCCCGCCCATGCGTGCGGCAACTTCGATGTTCTTGATCAGCTTGGCGAACGACTTGGCCCGGCGGCTGTCGAGGATGGCCTTCTTGTGCTTGGTCGTCGCCCATTTGGAGTGGCCTGACATGCTTTACGCTTCTCCTCTGATCATTCGAATAAACAATTCATGCACGCGCTTCTCCCCCGTCACTTCCGGGTGGAAGGAGGTGGCCAGCAGCTTGCCGGAACGCACAGCTACAATTCTA
>DASWAW010000625.1:0-3063 GCA_036390955.1 Arthrobacter sp. | reverse complement strand
AATTATGGGCAACCATAGTGACGGCAGTCCGAACCACTCGGGCACCGTAGCTACGGCTGGTCAGAATGAGGTGGAGAAGTTCCAGGATCCTGGAATTCCCCCGCATCGTTTGCGCCTGGCTGACACGGACCCGAAGGCCGCCAAGCGAGCAGAACGGCAGGTAGCCCTCCTTTTCGGGGCCTCGGTCGTTGGCACCCTGATATTCCTGGTGGCGTACTTTGCCATCGATCTGGGAGATGACACGTCAATCGCGACGATCCGGCTGCAGAACATGCTGCTCGGTATCGGCACCGCGTTTGCCATGCTTGGCATTGGCACCGGAATCGTGCACTGGGCCAAGGCCCTCATGCCGGACCATGAAGTCTCGGAAGAGCGTCATGCCATCCGCACCGAGGAAGACCGCCTGGCTGCTGTCCGGATCGTCGACGACATCGTCGAGGAAACCGGCATTAAGCGCCGCCCGCTGATCCGAAACACTCTCCTGGGCGCCGTGGCGCTGGCTCCCCTGCCGGCCCTCGCCGTCTTCGGTGATTTGGGTCCGCGTCCGGACAACACACTGGCACACACCATGTGGGCACCCCAGGACGGCAAGCTCAAGCGGCTTACACGTGACCCTGACGGCACCCCCATCAAGGCCGCCGATGTGACCATCGGTTCAGCTTTCCACGTCATTCCGGAAGGCCTGAACGAACTGCACGAGGGCAAGCTGAACGAGAAGGCCAAATCGGTCGTCCTGCTCATGCGCCTGAACCCCGAGTTGCTCAACCCTTCCCCCGGCCGCGAAGACTGGGCCTACAACGGAATCGTTGCCTACTCCAAGATCTGCACCCACGTTGGTTGCCCTGTTGCCCTGTACGAGCAGCAGACCCACCACCTGCTGTGCCCGTGCCACCAGTCAACCTTTGACCTGACTCAACAGTGCAAGGTTATCTTCGGCCCCGCCAGCCGTCCTCTCCCCCAGCTGCCTATCGCAGTCGACGCCGAGGGCTACCTGGTCGCCACGAGCGACTTCCATGAACCCGTCGGACCAAGCTACTGGGAGCGTGAAGAGCATGTCCGCAACATCAACGCCTAGTGCCCCCGCCTTCGTCGCCAAGACCAAGGGCGGCCGCATTACCAACTTCGTGGACGAACGTGTCGGCGGCTCCGGGATCCTCCGTGAGTTTGGCCGGAAGGTTTTCCCCGACCACTGGTCGTTCATGTTCGGTGAAGTGGCGCTGTACTCCTTCGTCATCCTGCTGCTCTCGGGCACCTTCCTGACCTTCTTCTTTGATCCCTCCATGGCGGAGACGCGTTACCAGGGCTCCTACCTTCCCCTGAAAAACGTCGAAATGTCCGTGGCCTACAGCTCCTCCCTCGACATCTCCTTCGATGTCCGCGGCGGACTGTTCATGCGCCAGGTCCACCACTGGTCAGCTCTGCTGTTCGTGGCTTCCGTGTCCGTGCACATGCTCCGGGTGTTCTTCACGGGCGCTTTCCGTAAGCCGCGCGAAATGAACTGGGTGGTGGGCGGCGTGCTGCTCATCCTCTCTATGGCTGCCGGCTTCACCGGTTACTCCCTCCCCGATGACCTGCTCTCCGGCAACGGCCTGCGCATCATCGACGGCGTGATCAAGTCCATCCCGGTGATCGGCACGTACATCTCGTTCTTCCTCTTTGGCGGCGAATTCCCGGGAACGGCCATCATCGGCCGGCTGTACATGCTGCACATCCTGCTGGTGCCCGCACTCATCCTCCTGATGATCGTGATGCACCTGTTCATGGTGGTCGTGCACAAGCACACCCAGTACCCCGGTCCGGGACGCAACGACGGCAACGTTGTCGGCTACCCCCTGGGCCCGGTGTACGCGGCCAAGGCCGGCGGCTTCTTCTTCATCGTGTTCGGTGTCGTCGCCCTCATGGCGGGCTTCTTCACCATCAACCCGATCTGGAACTACGGCCCCTACGACCCCTCCCCCGTTTCGGCCGGCACCCAGCCTGACTGGTACATCGGCTTCGTTGACGGCGCCCTGCGCCTGATGCCGGGCATCATCGGTGACTGGAAGGTCGAACAGATCTGGTTCGGGCATGTCTTCACGTTCAACGTGCTGCTCCCGGCCCTGGTGCCTGCGGGAATCATCTTCACCGTCCTGTTCACCTACCCGTGGATCGAACGCTGGATCACCAAGGACAACCGCGAGCACCACGTCCTGGACCGCCCGCGCAACGCGCCGACCCGGACCGCCATCGGCATGGCCGGCTTCGTCTGGTACTGCGTGATGTGGGCAGCTGCCGGCTCCGACCTCATCGCCACGCACTTCCACGTGTCGCTGAACGATGTGACCTACTGGCTGCGTGCGCTGTTCTTCGTCGGTCCGGTCATCGCCTTCATTGTCACGAAGCGCGTCGCCCTGGCCCTGCAGCGCAAGGACCGCGAAATTGCCCTGCACGGCCGCGAGACCGGCCGCATTGTGCGCCTGCCGCACGGTGAGTTCATCGAGGTCCACGCGCCCCTGGACGAGTACAAGCGCTACAAGCTTGTCGGCTTCGAGTCGCCGTCTCCGCTGCCTGCGGAGCCGAACGCCAATGGCGTCGTCGACAAGAAGGAAAAGCGTCGTGCGAAGCTTTCCCAGTGGTTCTTCGAGGACCGGGTTGCCCCGGCAACGCCCGCTGAGCTTGCGGCGGCCCACGGCCACCACGGCGAACACGAGGCTATTGAGTCCGCCGAGACCCAGAAGACGCTCAGCCGCTAGCCGGCTGCAGTAGACAACAGAAAGGCCCGGTCCATCAGGACCGGGCCTTTCTGCATACCCAGCGCCCCAGCAGACAGCAACGCGGGGATCCTTCTATGGTTGTCAAGCCTGGCAGGGAGCCGGGTTGGCGCCGTTGAGTATTCGGTAGATCCGTCGGGCTAGATAACGTTTCACGCACCGGCGGATCTCTTTTTTGGTCCGTCCTTCGGCCTGGCGTTTCTCGACGTATCCGACGGTTTCGGGGTCGAAGGTCATCCGGCTCATAGCGATCAGGTGCAGGGCTTTGTTCAGGGTTCTGTCACCGCCGCGGTTGAGCCTGTGCCGGACGGTG
>DASWAW010000624.1:0-3189 GCA_036390955.1 Arthrobacter sp. | reverse complement strand
CGCCGTGAACAGGAGTTCCTGGCAGCCTGCCGGGGCGAGTCCAACGCCGTCGCCGCGGTGGCGGGCTGGAAGGAAGTGCAGGGCCGCGGACCCTGGCAGCTGGTGACAGTGCTCGACGCCGACGGCTGGGCGGAAGGTGCGGACCCGATCGCCTCCACGCTGATCCACCGCTCCGCGGCGCTGCAGGCGACCATCGGGGTCGACGCCGCCCTGTTCAGCGCCGGCACCGAGACCCACGCCGCGGTCCTGTTCAGGGAATCGACCGGCCGGGCCGACCACGCCCAGGTGCTGGTCCACTACCAGCTGGAGCTGGCCAAACGGTCCGGCCGGCAGGTCCACCGGATCATCCTGGGCACCTCCGAGGGGTTCGCGAAGCCGCGGGAACTCGCGGAGGCCTACCGCCAGTCCCGGCAGGCCGCACAGGCGGCCGCGGTGGATCCCCAGCTGGGTGAACTCGTGGACTGCCGCGCCACCGGGATCTACCAGCTGCTGGCCTCGGCCGGCGGCGGAGCGGGGGCCTGGGCGGACGCGGGGTCGGTCTATTTCCGCATCCTGGAGGACCACGACCGGAACCACGAGCTCCTGCCGGTGCTGGAGCTTTTCTATGACAACGACGGCTCGGTCCAGGAAGTAGCGGACAAACTGCACCTGCACCGGAGCAGCATCTACAACCGCTTGGGCAGGATCCGCCAGCTGCTCGGCGTCGACCCGCTCAAAGGGATGGTGCGGCTGGAACTCCATGCGGCGCTGAAGGCGCGCCGCTGGGCGGGGCGCCCCAGGATCTAGGCCGATACAGCGGCGCTAGCTGCCGCGGCCCTCGCGTTTTGGCTGTTCGGGCTCCAGCTCGGGCTCCAGTTCGGGCTCCAACTTGGCGGCCAGCGCTGCGTCCCGCGCTGTCCGCTGCGCTGCCTCTTTCCTACGGAGCGAGATCCGGCTGTCCGTCCACATCGAGACGGCCACAAAGGCAACACAGCTGGACATAAAGGCAGCGGTGTTGTTCAGCCCCATGGCGGTTCCGAGGATACCGGTGAGCACCATGGCGGCCATGCCGGCCATGATGTGCCACCCTCTGAACTTACCCACAATCCAAGCGTAACCCCGGCCTTCTCCGCGTTTCCGCGCAGGGCCGGGATCGTTGTTTGATCCTTATCACGCCGTCACGAAGCATCGGCGGCACCGTCATCCGTATGGTCCCGGGCACCGTCAGCGGTACTGTTCTTCCCCTGCTTCTGAAGCCAGGCCATGACGTCGGCGAGCCGGATCCGCCGGTGCGTGCCCCGGTACTCCACCGGGATCTCGCCGCGGTCGGTCATGTTCCGCAGATAGGTGTGCGAGATGCCGGCCAGCTCCGCGGCCCGGGACGTGGTCAGCATTTCCTCGACGCTGCTGACCGTGACCGCCTCGCCCCGGCCAAAACGCGCCAGCAGGTCGACGACGGCGTCCCGGGCCTGGGGCGGCAGCCGGTGGACCGTGCCGTCGACGAACACCGTGATGTCGTCGCTGCCGTTGAGGGCATACCGGAGTTTCTGCGCATCCTCAGCCGGAAGGGCTGCCGTTACCCGGGGAGCAATCAGTGTCATGGAGTGCATCCTAGCGCCCCGGGTTCCGCCTCACACTGCCGCTGCCGTGCTGCGCCCTACAGCCCGAGCTCCTCGAGGACCGGAAGCTTTGCCCGGACCCAGGCGCGGGCCTCGGTGGCGCTCGGGGCGGAGAGGGCCAGCTTGGCCAGTTCCTGCGCCTCGGCCAGGGTGACGGTCTTCAGCACGGCGGCCACGGCGGCGAGCGACCGTGCGGTCATGGACAGGGTCGAGACGCCCAGCCCGGTCAGGACCACGGCGAGGGCCGGGTCCGCGGCAGCCTCGCCGCAGACGCCGACGGGTTTATTGTGGCCCTCCGCGGCGGAACCTTCCACGGTCAGGCCGACAAGCCGGAGCACGGCGGGCTGCCAGGGGGTGTTGAGGGCCGCGAGCGGGCCGAGCTGGCGGTCAGCGGCCATGGCGTACTGGGTCAGGTCGTTGGTGCCCAGGCTCGCGAAGGCCACCTCCCGGAGGATGGCCTCGGCGGTGAGTGCGGCGGAGGGGACTTCCACCATGACGCCGGGGGTCTTGATGCCGGCCTCGGCGCACAGCGTGGCGAACCGGGCGGCCTCTTCCGCGGTGGAAATCATGGGGGCCATCACCCAGACGTCCGCCTCGGATTCCTGTTCGGCCCGCGCGATGGCCTGCAGCTGGCGTTCCAGCACGCCAGGCGTGGTGAAATCGGTGCGGTAGCCGCGGACGCCGAGGGCCGGGTTGGGTTCCGTGGCGTCCGTGAGGAAAGGCAGCGGCTTGTCCGCGCCGGCGTCGAGCGTCCGGAGCACCACTTTCTTGCCCGGGAAGGCGTCGAAGACGCCCTTGTACGCGGCAGCCTGTTCATCCACGGTGGGCTCGGTGTCCCGCTCCAGGAAGCAGAATTCGGTCCGGAACAGCCCCACGCCCTGGGCGTTGAGCTTCGCGGCGGCCACGGCGTCCTTGGCCCCGCCGACGTTTGCGAGCAGCGGCACCAGGTGACCGTCCGCCGTCGCGCCGGTGCCGTCAAAGTCCGCCAGCAGCGAGGCCGTCGCCGCCCAGTGTTCGGCGGCGGCCCGCTGGGAGTCATCCGGATCCACGGTAATCAGGCCGGCGGCGCCGTCCACGTAGACCTCTGCGCCGTCCGGAAGCTGGTCGACGCCGGTGGCGGCAACGACGGCGGGCAGGCCCAGGGAACGGGCAATGATCGCGGTGTGGGACTGCGGTCCGCCGCCGGCCGTGAGCAGCGCCAGAATCTTCGCCGGGTCCAGCGTGGCGGTGTCAGCCGGGGCCAGATCCTCGGCGATCAGGATGAACGGGGTCGGGGAGGACGGGATGCCCGGGGCCGGGACGCCACGCAGTTCGGCCACGATCCGGGCCCGGACGTCCAGGACGTCGGTGGCGCGCTCAGCCATGTAGCCGCCGAGGTTGTGCAGCATCTCCGAGACGGAGGCGCCGGCTTCCCAGATGGCCCGCTGGTTCGAGGTGCCGCGGCCGATCAGTTTGGCAGCCGACTTCAGCAGCATCGTGTCCGTTGCCATGAGCGCGGTGGCCTCGAGAACCGCCTTCCCGTCGCCGCTGACCGTCTCCGCACGGGCCTTCAGCTCATCGTGCACCGCCTTCGCGGCCGTCTTCAAGGCCG
>DASWAW010000623.1:0-3233 GCA_036390955.1 Arthrobacter sp. | reverse complement strand
TGAGCATCGCCACCATGCTCCCGATGGGCGATCTCACCAACCCCGGCCAGATGCGCCTCGCCCTGGTGCAGGTGGTCAACTGGGGCACCTTCCACGGCGCCCACACCATGCACGTGGACCGCAACGGCACCCTGCTGACCGGCAACTCCGGCGTCGGCAAGTCCACACTGTTCGACGCGATGCTCCGGGTCTTCGATGCGAGGCCGCGCTCCAACGAGGCCGCTGCCCAGCGCGCGGGCGGTGCCGTTGAGGACAAACGCACCACCTTCACGTACATGCGCGGCAAAGTGGGGGACAAGGCCGTGGGCGAGGGCTCGGCCAGTGCCTTCCAGCGACCCGGCGCCACCTGGTCCGCCGTCGCCCTGACCTTCGACAACGCCGCGGGCACGCGCGTGAGCGTTTCGGCGCTGTTCGACCTGCCCAAAAACGGCACGGAGTCCAGCGTCGGCCGGTACTACGTGATCGACAACAAGCCGTTGGACCTCACCGCCATAGAGGGCATCGCGGACAAGCGCTTCACCAAGTCGGCGCTGGACGCGATTTTCCCGGACGCCCAGATCTTCGACGTGCACAAGGCCTTCGCGGAACGCTTCCGGCGCCTGCTCGGAATCAATTCTGACCAGGCGCTGCCGCTGTTGCGTGTCATCCAGGCCGGCAAGGGCCTCGGCGGCAGCGTCAACAACTTCTTCCGCGACCAGGTCCTGGACGCACCCGCCACGCTGACCGCGGCGGATGACGTCGTCGAGGAATTCAGCAACCTGATGTCCATCCGGCAGCGCCTCGAGGACGTCCGGCAGCAGCGCGACCAGCTGGCACCGGTGCCCGGGCTGAACAGGGAGTATGCCCAGTCCCTGCTCGAAGCCAACAAACTGCGGGAGCTTGCCGGCGCGGAATTCGAGGCATACACGCAGCAGCTGGCCGTCACCGTCCACGAGAAGACGCTCGCCCGGTTCAAGGAGCTGGCCCACGCGAAGGCAAAGGAACTCGGAGCCGAGCGCGGCATCCGGGACGGCCTCGCCAAGGAGCTGCGCCAGCTTGAGGCGGACTACAACAACCAGGGCGGCAACGCGATCTCCGCGATCGAGCAGTCACTGGAAAACGCCCGGGTGGGGCTCAAACTCCGCCAGCAGGTGGAGGAATCAGCCCGCAAGGCACTCTCCGACGCCGGCCTGGAACTTCAGTGGTCCGCCGCCGGCTGGGAGCAGGCCCACGAGCACGCGGCCGCCCGCTCGGCTGAGCTGAAGGACGACTCGGAGGCCCTCAAGGAGCTGCGCTTCGAGGCCTTCGACGGCCACGCGACCAAGAAGCGTGAGCTCGCCGCCGCCCAGCAGGAACTGGTGTCGCTCAGGACGCGCAAGTCCCTGCTGCCGCCGTCGAGCATTGAAAACCGCAGCGCCATCGCTGCCGCCACCGGCGTCCCCGAGGAGCAGATGCCCTTCGGCGGCGAGCTGATCGACCTCGCCGAGAACCAGGAACAGTGGCGTCCGGCCGCCGAACGCGCGCTCCGCAGCCTGGCCACCACCCTGCTGGTTCCCGGCGAGCACTTCGCCGCCGTCACCCGCTATCTCAATGACCACTCCGTCCGCGGTGCGCTGCGCGCGGTGGACGTCTCCAAGCCCCTGCCGGGCGGTGCGCTGGCCGTGCAGGACGCGGCCGACGGCGACCTGCTCACCAAACTGGACATCCTCACCCTGGGACCCGGGGCGGAGG
Organism: Arthrobacter sp.; assembly: GCA_036390955.1. GTDB lineage: Bacteria > Actinomycetota > Actinomycetes > Actinomycetales > Micrococcaceae > Arthrobacter. The sequence goes on along the minus strand of DASWAW010000623.1, from coordinate 1,523 downwards.
CCGGCGAGTGGATCCGGGAACGGATCGCCCTCGATTTTGCCTACCCGTGCGTCGAGGACCCGGACGAACTGGCCCGGCTGGACAAGGGCCTGAGCCTGGGCGGGGTGGTCAAGCGGAACCGCCACACCGTGGAGAAGGACGACCGCTTCACGTCCCGCCAGGACTACGTCCTCGGCTTCGACAACGCCGCCAAGCTGGAGCTCGTGGCGGCGCAGGTGGAGGACCTGCAGCAGGAACTGGCCAAGGCCGCCGAACTGGCGCAGAGCCGGGAGGAGTCGCACCAGGGGATGAGCCGGCAGCTTGAGGCCCTGCGCCGCGTGGCCGAGGACCACCGGCCCTGGGAGCAGGTCTCCGCCGCCGTGGCGGCGGAGGAACTTGCGCGGATTGAACAGCGGCTCAAGGCTGCGCTCGACGCGCAGGCGGATCTCGAACCGCTGCGCGCCAACATCGAGGCGGCCCGCCACAAGCACCAGTCCAGCACCGAGGCCGCGGCCGTGCTGCAGAGCGAATACAAGGCTGTTGACTCGCGGCTTTCCGCCGCCGATGCGCTGCTGGACGCCGCGCGGGCGCGCCTGGCGCAGTCGCCGCCGTCGGAGGCCACCGTCACCGCGCTGGAACCGTACTTCACCGACTTTGGCGACGTCCTGGAAATGCACGAGCTGGACAACCTGGCCCACCAGGTCCGGACCCGGCTCCTCGCCGAGCTGCACGCCGCCGAATCCCGCGGCCAGGCCACCTCGGAGCGGCTGACCCGCAGCTTCGAGGGCTTCGTGCGCGAGTGGGGAACGGCGATTTCCGCGGACCACGGCACGTCGATCGGCGCAGCGGGTGAGTTCGAAGCCCGGTACCACGCCATTGTCAGCGACGGGCTGCCGGCGCAGGAGGCCGAATTCCGGCAGTTCTTCAACCAGCGCACCCACGAATCCTTCAGCACCCTGCTGCACCTGCTTGACGAAGAGCGCCGCTCGATCACCAGCCGCATCCTGCCGCTGAACGGGATCCTGTCCGGAGTGAACTTCCACGAGGGCAGCTTCCTGGAACTCGACATCAAACAGACCCTGCCCGCCACCGCGAAGCAGTTCAAGGACGCGATCCAGAACGCGCTCAAGGTGCGCCACACCCGCCCGGTAAAGGCAGTGAGCGCAGCGTCCGCTGCCCCGGCGCCCGGGGATTCCGGCGCGGAGGGCGATGACGACGCCGAGCTCACCAACCGCTACAAATCGCTGGAAACACTGGTGAAACGGCTCGGCTCGCAGACCCCGGAGGACCGGCGCTGGCGTGCCGAGGTGCTGGACGTCCGCGGGCACCTCTTCATCCAGTGCAAGGAGCACCGCGAGGTCCAGGGGTCCAAGGCCGGCAAGGGCGGAGGAAAGAAGACCGAGGTCTTTATGCATGCGGACACGGGCTCGATGTCCGGCGGCGAGCGGCAGCGCTTCACGGCGTTCATCATGGCCGCGGCGCTGAGCTACCAGCTGGGCATCGCCGAGCAGGGATTCACCACCTACGGCACGGTGATGATGGAC
>DASWAW010000622.1:0-23454 GCA_036390955.1 Arthrobacter sp. | reverse complement strand
CGGCACTTCCCGGGGGCTGATCTGACTGACAGTCGAGCCCCTTTCCGAGCCGCTATCGACAGGTACATCTATTCTTGGTACCCATCTCCGACGTTAGTTCATAGCCCCCTCTTATTCATCCTTTTTTGGTTTATTTTTTTCATTTACGGGCCACTGGCCTGCCACCGCGCGGTCCCCGGTGCCGTAGTCGAGTGTGACTGGCGGGCGTGTCGCGGCGAGGACGACGGCACCCCTCACCAGCGCTCCGGCACTACTGAGAACCCGGGCCGCCTCGGCCAGCGTGGCCCCCGTGGTGAGCACGTCATCAATGATGACGCACGGCCGGCCGTTCATGTCCGGAGCAAACGGCCCGCGGCGAACCCGCATGGATCCCCGAACACGCTGCGCGCGGTCTCCGCGCCCCAGGCCTTTTTGTCCGGCTCCTCCCCAAAGCCCGGGGAGGGCGTGGCTGGCCCCCGCCGCCAGCAGCCTCACGCGACCGGGGAGTCCCCCAGCGGACGCCGGGCCAGGCGGGCCAGGCGGGCCAGGCGGACCAGGCGGACCAGGCGGGCCAGGGACGGCCCGGTTCCCCGGATCCGCCGCGGCTTGCCCTGATGTTGTGATGGCGGCGCGCCGGCCCGTCTTCCGAAGGGCCTGGACGGCGGGGAAGCCGGACCGCGGGCCGGCCCCCGGCGTCCGCGGGCCTGCGAGCCTGCCGAGCAGCACGTGGACCGGGCTGAAGCCCCGCTTCCGGTAGGCGCCGCTGCTGGTTGGTACCGGCACGAGCAGCAGACCCTGGGCGTCCCCGGCAGCGGCGGTGATGGCCCCGGCCAGGCCCTTCGACAGCACCTCCGCGAGCTGACACTGGCCGTATCTCTTGAAGGACAGCACCGCCTGCGCCAACTCCGCGCGGTATGCACCGGCTGCCACGACGGGAAGGAGCACGGTGCCGTTCACATCCATCAGGGCCGGGGCCTGCGCTTCGGCCCGGAACGGCGTGCTCATCAACAGCCGGACCTGCCGTTCGCAGCCGCCGCAGAGCGCGAGGTCTTCAGCCCCGCAGCAGACGCAGTCCACTGGGGCGGCGAGTGCCAGCACGTCCGCGGCGGCAGCCGCGGCCCTGTCTGCCAGCCTCGCCAGCAGCAGGAGGTAGTCACCCCGGTGTTTCGCCGCAGCCCTTGCCGGCGGAGCGAGGTCGGGGTCAACCGCCCGCCGGGCGCGGCCGCCGGACATGCGGGCGCGGCCAGCGGCCGTGCGGTCGCGGAATACTCTGGAGGTCCTCACAAGTCAAGGTTCCTCCCGGCACGGCAGGCCGCGGCAGTGCCCTGCGGCGCTATGTGGAAACTCCCTGCCCGGGGACGGGCCGGCACTGTCCCCGTCGCGACGCCGGACCGTCCCGGACAGGTTTCGGTGATGGCTAGCCCGGGTAGGCGGGATCGATCGGTCCCTTCAGCTGCGGGGACCAGCCGCTGCCGAGCCGCTGGAAGACCCCTTCCGCGGACTGGGCGTAGATTTCCTCCCCGCCGTTGCCGGCACTGAGCGCGGTCAGCCCCGGCCACGGCGCCAGCTGCTGCGGCGCGGACGAGGTGAGGGACAGCAGCTCGGGCGTGACGGATTCGCTCGAGGATCCCTTCATCACCGCGACCGTGGTGTCATCCACCCACACGCCCTGGTCCGGGTCGTTCGACGCAAGCAACGTCGTCGGCACGGTGAGGTCCTTGGGTGTGCCGTCCGCTGCCCGGATGATGCCGGCCACCTGGACCTTGGTCTTGCCGTTCTGCTCCGTGAGAACCAGCGCGCGGGTGCCCTCGCGGGAGACCCGGAACTCCTTGACGGACCGGCCGGCGAGCCAGGCCGGCGCCAAGGTCACGGCGGGGACGCCGGCGCGTTCCGCCACGCCGACGGGCCGGTAGGCGATCATTTCCGTGGCGCCGTTGGCCCCCGGCCCCGCCGACCAGACCCAGTCGTACAGGTCGAAGGATGGGCCGGTCAGGGTGGTGCGCGTGGTCAGCGCCCGGGCGGGCTGGCCGGGCACGATGGAGTACAGTGTGCCCCCGCCGGCGTTGAGGAAGGCCGCGGCCTGCGAGACGGGAGACTCAGCCGGGGCCCGCGGCGCCAGGGCCGAGACCGGCTGGATGTCGGGAAGCGGCGAGATCCTGTTGTTCTCATACCGGACCAGATCGTTCTCGCTGACGGCGATCTGGCGGGCCGGGACGCTCTTGTCCCGGATCGGCGGGAGGACCGAACCGTTGTCCTCCACACGCACCAGATCCTGGTTGGCCCGGAGTTCCACGTTGATAACGCCGGGTTGGCTGCGGAAGGTGAGGGCCAGCTGGGTCTGCATCCGCAGCCGGTCCTCGTTGGAGGCCTCGACGAGGTCTTTCGCCGTGAGATCCACCTGGGCGGCGCCGGAGACGACCGGGACGGACTCGCGGGCCAGTTTGATGCCGGACGGGAAAGCGCTGACGACGGCGCCCTTGAGATACGGCGCCGGACCGCCGAGGAGGGCGCTGGTCATGGCCTTGACGGTCTTCTTCTTGATAAACCACCGGACATCGGGCACGGCGTAGGTGAACGTCGGGTCATAGAAATAGATCGGGTAGGCGCCGTAGATGACCTTGAAGGTCTCCTCCGGGATCGCGGTGCCGTCCGGGAGTTCCGAAATCCGCCATTCACCGTCCACCTGGGTCAATGTCGCGGGAATGTTCTCCTTGGTTCCCTCGGGCAGCCGGGTCGCAACCCCGTCCACGTCAACGGAGTAGGACACGTCCAGTTCGTAGTTGAAGACATTTTCGACGCCGGTCGGCACCACCCGTGCGGCGCGGAAAACAAGCACCCGCTGGTCCGGCTTCCAGGTTACCGACGAGGCCTGGGTCAGGTATTGGCGTGCCACGGCGTAGTCGTCCTCGTAGCCGCTGCCGGCGAGATAGAAGTCCTCGATCACGGCTTCCGGCCCCGCCCCCTCCCGCGGCGCGGACGGAAAGAACACGGGGGCATTCTTGGGGTTCCCCGCGCTCTCATCCGTGCTTTTCCCCACCGGGCCCGAGCGCGGGATCTGGGCGCACGAGGTCAGCAGGACCAGCAGCACCGCCAGCAGCGCGGCCCCCGCGCGGGCCATCCTTGAGGCACCGCTCATGACCCCTCCTTCGTTCCGGTGCCCGTTTTTCCGGGGTACCTGGTTCCACTATCGGCCGGACCGGGGACACCCGGGCCGCCGTCGGGCCCGTTCCCGGGGGCATTATTCGTGTTGTCGGCGCGGGGCGCCGGCGAAGGGTCCAGCAGCAGCGTGGTCCGCTGGCCCGCCGTCCCCTGAAGCCCGACGTCGACCGGCTCCAACTGGAGGGGGGACTTGGTGATGGTCTCACCCTGCCGCAGCGGGAGGGTGAGGCGGAAGTTGGCGCCGCTGCCTTTCCTTCCCCACGCCTGGAGCCAGCCGTTATGGAGTTTTGTGTCCTCGGCAGCGATGGACAGCCCGAGGCCGCTGCCTCCCGTCGTGCGTGCCCGGGCCGGATCGGCCCGCCAGAACCGGTCGAACACGCGCGCCGCTTCCGCCGGGGCCATGCCGATGCCATGGTCCCGGACAGCGACGGCCACTGCGTTGTCGTTGGCCGCCACGGAAATGTTCACGGGGCGGCCCTCGCCGTGTTCAAGGGCGTTCAGGACGAGGTTGCGCAGGATCCGGTCGACCCGGCGGTCGTCCATGTCCACGATGATGCTGCCTGCGGGCGCGTTGAGGGTGACTTGGGAGCCGTACTCGGCGGCCACCGGGGCCACGCCTTCCATCACGTGCGAAACGAGCTGCACAATGTCCCCCGGTTCGGCGTCGAGCGTGGCCACGCCCGCGTCAAAGCGGGAGATTTCCAGCAGGTCGGCCAGGAGGGACTGGAACCGCTCCACCTGGTTGTAAAGCAGCTCCGCGGAGCGCTTGTTGATGGGGTCAAAGTTTTCGCGAGCGTCGTAGAGGACTTCCGCGGCCATCCGTACAGTGGTGAGCGGGGTACGCAGTTCGTGGGAGACGTCGGAGACGAACCGCTGCTGCATCTGGGACAGGGTGGCGAGCTGGGTGATCTGCTCCTGGAGGCTGGCGGCCATGTGGTTGAAGGAAGCCCCGAGCCGGGCCACCTCGTCCTCGCCCTTGACCACCATGCGTTCCTGCAGCTGCCCCGCCGCGAGTTTCTCGGAGACGAGCGCGGCGTGGCTGACCGGACTGACCACATTCCGGGTGACATACCAGGCCACGGCACCGATGAGCAGCGCCAGCACGGCACCGCCGGCCAGCAGCACGTTCTGGATCTCGTCGAGGGTCTTTTGCGCCGTGTTGAGGTCATAGATCAGGTACAGCTCGTAGACGGTGCCGTTGAATGTGACCTTGTTTCCGACGGCGATCCCGGGCCGGTCTTCGGTGCCCACCGGGAACTCCGTGGAGGCCCAGAACTGCTCCTTGCCGGAATCCTGCACGGCCTTGCGCAGTTCGGGCGGAATGACGCTGATGGTGAGCTGGTCCGATGCCCGCGATTCGACCCAGCGGTTGCGGGGTTTGGTCTGTTCCGGCATCGCCTCGAAGACGTAGCGACGCTGGATCACGGAGCCGCGGCCCTCGACGGCGTTGAGGGTGTCGTAGACGAGCGTGATGACGCTGGACTGGTCGGTGACCTGGGCGCCGTCGAACGTGTCCTGGACCTGTTTGACGTTGTAACGCGTCTCCGACTCGGCCTGGACGAGCCGTTCCTGGAAGAGGTTGTTGGCGATCTGGTTGGACAGGTAAGCGCCCACGACGGCGAAGGACGAGATGGCCAGCATCAGGGTTGTCAGCACGGTCCGGAACTGCAGCGACCGCCGCCATTTGCGGTGCAGCAAACGGAGGAGATAACGGATGGCCGGGAGCAGGCGGGAAGCGCCGATGCTGACCAGCTTCGCCACCCGCACGCCCACGATCCGGGCGCGTTTCACCCAGATCCGGGTGCGGAACGGGATGGCCTGCCAGGCGGCGGCCGGACTGTCGAGGTGCCCGGCGCCCTGTGTCGTGCCGGGTTCGGCGGTGCCGGGTCCGGCGGTACCGGGTTCAGCCGTGCCGGGTCCGGCGGTGCCGGGCTCCGGCGGGCCGGCCGGAGCGGCGCCGGGATCCGGCGCGTTGGAAGGGGCCGCCGTCAAGCCCGGTTCGTGGATGTCAACAGAGGTGCTGGCGACACGCTCCGGAGCGCTCCGTTCCAGCGGGGCGCCCGCCGGACCAGCGCCGGGACGGCCGTCCAACGGCTCAGGAACCTGCTTTGTAGCCGACACCACGGACCGTCAATACGACTTCGGGGGCCTCAGGGTCACGTTCGATCTTTGACCTCAGCCGCTGGACGTGGACGTTGACCAGCCGCGTGTCGGCGGCGTGCCGGTAGCCCCAGACCTGCTCCAGCAGGAGTTCCCGGGTAAAGACCTGCCAGGGCTTGCGTGCCAGGGCGACCAGCAGATCGAACTCCAGCGGTGTCAGTGAGATGCGCTCGGTGCCACGGCTGACAAGGTGTCCTGCAACGTCGATCGTGACGTCGGCAATGCGCAGCGTCTCCGGTGCCTTCTGGTCGCCGGGGCGGAGCCGGGCCCGGACGCGGGCGACGAGTTCGGCCGGTTTGAAGGGCTTGGGGACGTAGTCGTCGGCGCCGGACTCAAGGCCGCGGACCACGTCCGAGGTGTCCGCCTTGGCAGTGAGCATGACAATCGGCACGTCGGACTCGGCGCGGATCTGGCGGCAGACTTCAATCCCGTCGATGCCCGGGAGCATGAGGTCCAGCAGCACAAGGTCCGGCTTGGCGGAGCGGAAGACTTCCAGCGCCTGCCCGCCGTCGGCACAGAAGACGGGTTCAAACCCGTCATTGCGCAACACAATACCGATCATCTCGGCCAGCGCCTCGTCATCGTCCACTACCAGAATCCGTGCCTTCATATGTATATATTCCCTTATTGCAATGGCTTTGTCGTATTCAGCGGCACCCCGGCATGGCGCCGCCGCTAGCCGGGCGGCACATCGCAGGTGCCGGGCGGCCGGTCGACTGTGACAAAGCTGCGTGTGTCCCGCATGCTGTGGACAGGAACCCGTCATCAGTCCAGGAACCCCAGGAGGATTCTGTGAGCACCCCGATCTACCAGCTTGCCCTTGGCACTGACTTTTCCCGTCTCCAGCCGGAGCTGCAGGAGTACTTCTCCCTCGCGCCCGGATCGGGCCACTACGGCGTCGGGGAGGGTGTCTTTGAGGTGGTGGGCTGCCGGCAGCCCTGGCTCCGTCCCATGCTGCGTCTCGCCAGTGGCGAGCAGGCCTTCTTCCCGGAGTACGGGGAGGGCATCCGGTTCCGGATCGAAAACCACGCCCATCTGGACCCGTTTGGCCGTTCCAGCCTCACCGCCCGGCGCGAAATCTTCTTCCCGGGCACCACACGGTTGTTCCACGACACCACGAGTTTCGATGGTTCCGGCAGCAGGCACGGGCTGCTGGACTACGTCGGGCGGTACCGGCGGCTCGTCACGGACCTCAACCTCAGCGTCACCGCCGGCGGCCGGCTGCGCGGCATTTCGGAGGCATCGAGGCTGTTCTTCGGACCGCTGCGGATTCCCCTGCCGGCGGCCCTCGATGCCAAGGCCTACGCCGAACAGTGGTGGGCGCCGGAGGAAGGCACCGCCGGGAAGCACCGGATCCAGGTCAAGGTGATCCAGCCGCAACTTGGCCTGATCCTGGTCTACGCCGGGCACTTCGACTACCGGCTGGAACCGTACCCCGGCGGCGGGGCCGCGCCGGGCTACCTCCCGGAACGCGCCAGGCCGGACCGCTGGGAAGCCCGCCACTGACGGCGGCGCTGACCGGCGCAGACCGGCGCTACCCGAGCGCCAGCTGGTTCAGGCCGTCCGCCACCTGGGTCAGCCGGGTCAAGACCGCCGTCGCGGACGACGGCGAATACCCGGCCAGCCCGTCCGAAGGCGTGACCCGCAACCCGCTGAGGGTCGGGGCCGTCAGGCCCAGCTGGCGCCACGGCCGCCAGACGGTTTCCACGACGTCGGCGACGCGGGGCAGCGCTGCTGCGGGGTTGGAAACGTCGAGCGCCCCGGCCCACAGCCGTTTGCCTGACTCCACCGCCCCGGCGAGCTGTTCCCACTGGCGGGACGTGAGGGCGCGCAGGGGCACGGCGATCCCGTCGGCCCCGGCGGCCAGGATCCTGTCGAAAGGCGCCTCGACCTCCGGGACGCAGACCACGACCTCGACGGCGCCGGCTGCCCGCAAGGCCTCAATGACCAGCTGCCAGGCCTCCGTGGCTTCCCTCCCCGGCACGGAGCGCAGGGTCCGGTAGCCGCTGGAGGTGGGAATGGTGCCGGCCAGCACCGAGGCGATCTCGGGCTCGTCGATCTGGACCACGATCCGTGCCCCCGGGGCCGCGGCGGCCACCCGGCTGAGGTAGCCCCCGGCACCGGCCGCCAGCGAGGCCGCGAGGTCCCGCCGGGCGCCGTGGTCGATCAGGGCACGCTCCCCGTTGTGCAGGTGCAGGCCGGCGGCGAGGCTGAGCGGCCCGCGGAGCTGGACCTTGATGTCCTGCGCCGGGGTGTCTTCGGCACCGATCACGTCGGCGAGGATGTTGATGTCCGTGGACAGGGCCGAGCGGGCGCGGCGGAAATCCTTGCCGGGCCGGTCCACGATCCGCCAGCCGTAGGGCTGCACGTCCACGGCAAGGTCCACCAGCAGGGATGCCGTCCGGCCGAGCGCGTCCGAACCGACTCCCCGGTCCGGAAGCTCGGCAAGGAAGGGCAGGTGCGGGCTGCCGAGCTCTCCGCGGATAATGCGCGCAGCCTCAACCGGGTCCTCGCCGGGCCAGGTGCCCAGGGCGGTGGCGGTGACTTGCTCCGGCACGGCCGCCTGTGGTGTGGCCACGGCTAGGCAGTGGCGGAGACGGCCGGGCCGGGGGCGCCGGGGACTTGGCCGGCGGCGCGGGCAGAATCTGCAGCCTGGTTATCGGCGGCCAGGGCCGCCTCGTGGTCCTCGGCGATGGCTTCGTGGTGCCGGATGACCTCGCCGATGATGAAGTTCAAGAACTTCTCAGCGAAGGCCGGGTCCAGGTGCGCCTCGGCGGCGAGCCGCCGCAGGCGCGCAATCTGGGCCGTCTCCCGGCCGGGGTCGCCGGCGGGAAGCTTGTGGGTTGCCTTCAGGAACCCGACTTTCTGGGTGGCCTTGAAGCGCTCGGCGAGGAGGTAGACGAGGGTGGCATCGATGTTGTCGATGCTGGAGCGGATCGACAACAGCTCCGCCATCACCGCGGGATCCACCTGACCGGCCAGCGAGCTGGCCTCCGGGTCAAAGGAATCGGCGTCGGGAGGAATATGGTTCTGCTCGGTCATTGACCCAGTCTAGGGGCACCGGCGCTAATCACTTCTGCTGTTAAGCGGTGCCGGCGAGGCCTCGGCACCGCCGCTTCCGCCACCCCAAGGGACATGCCCACCGTTCCAGCTGAACGGTGGGCATGTCCCTTCGGTGTGCGCCGACGGCGGCTAGCTGTGCAGCACCTCGCGGAAGGCCTCGCGGCGCCGGGCCTGCTCGTCCGGGTCCGGGACGGGCAGGGACGCGATGAGTTTCCGCGTGTAGGGGTGTTGCGGATTGCCCATCACCTGGTTGCCCATTCCTTGTTCCACCATCTTGCCCTTGTAGAGCACGCCTACCCAGGGCGAGAGGATGTCAACCACGGCGAGGTCATGGCTGATGAACAGCGCCGCGAACCCGAACTCCCGCTGGATTTCCTTGAAGAGTTCCAGCACCACGGCCTGCACGGAAACATCCAGCGCCGATGTCGGCTCATCAGCGATGAGCAGCTTCGGGTTCAGGATGAGCGCCCGGGCCAGGGAGGCGCGCTGCCGCTGGCCGCCGGAGAGTTCGTGCGGGAACCGGTCAGCGTACGACGCCGGCAGCTGCACCGATTCGAGGAGCTCGCCGACCCGCTTGCGCGCCTCGGCCGGGGTCGGCTTGGAGTGGATGATCAGCGGTTCCGCCACACAGTCGCCGATGGTCAGCTGCGGGTTGAACGAGGCCGCCGGGTCCTGGAACACGAAGCCGATTTCCTTGCGGAGGGGCTTGAAGGTGCGCTCCTTGTAATTGAGCATTTCGTAGCCCAGCACCTTGAGGCTCCCGCCGGTGGTCCGGTTGAGCCCGGCGATCGCCCGGCCGATGGTGGTCTTTCCGGAACCCGACTCCCCCACCAGGCCGAAGACTTCGCCTTCGGACACCGTGAAGCTGACGCCGTCGACGGCCTTGAAGGCCGGACTGCCCAGCCTTCCCGGATATTCGATGGTCAGGTCCTTCGCCTCGACCAACACTTTCCCACCCTGGTGGGCACGTTCCGTCATGCCTTCGGAGGCGGAATTGCGGCCCAGGTGCGGGACGGCGGCCAGGAGCTTCCTTGTGTAATCCTCCCGGGGTTGGGCGAATAGCACCCGGGCGGAAGCTTCCTCCACGACGTCGCCCTGGTACATGACCACCACGCGGTCGGCGAGGTCGGCGACGACGCCCATGTTGTGCGTGATCAGCACGATGGAGGTCCCGTATTTGTCGCGGAGGTCGCGCAGCAGCTCCAGGATCTCCGCCTGGACGGTAACGTCCAGGGCGGTCGTCGGCTCGTCGGCCACGATGAGGCCGGGGTTCAGAGCCAGTGCGGCGGCAATGACGACGCGCTGCTTCTGGCCGCCCGAGAACTGGTGCGGGTAATAGTTGACCCGTGTTTCCGGGTCCGGGATGCCCACCTTGCGGAGGGCATCGATGGCGCGGGTCTTGGCCTCCTTGGCCGAGATCTTCTTGCCGCTGCCGGCGTCGGTATGCGCCCGGATGCCTTCGGCGATCTGCCAGCCGACGGTGAAGACGGGGTTGAGTGCCGTGGATGGTTCCTGGAACACCATGGCGACGTCGCGGCCGCGGATCTGCCGCAGCTTGGCCGCGCTGACGCTGATGACATTGTTGCCGTTGATGAGCACTGCGCCCTGACTCGTTGCCGTCTCCGGCAGCAGGCCGAGGATGGTCTTGGCCGTCACGGTCTTACCGGATCCGGATTCGCCCACGATGGCGACAACCTCGCCGGGGTTGACCTTGAGGCTGACGTCCTTAACGGCGTACACATCCCCGGCATCGGTGGCGAACGTGACCTTGAGGCTCTCGATGTCCAGGACCGGGCCTGCGACCGGGGCGGGTTTGTCGATGTTGATGGTCATGGAATTCTCGATTCTGCTTCGAGTGCAGTCTGGGCACCGGCGGTGGAGTCGGGCCCGCCCTTGCCTGCGACAGCCTTCTTGCGGCCCCGGAGGCGGGGATCGTTGAGGTCGTTGATGCTCTCACCGACCAGGGTCAGGCCAAGCACGGTCAGGACGATCGCCGTACCGGGGTAGATACCCGTCCACCAGATGCCCGAAGAGGCATCGGCAATGGCCTTGTTCAGGTCGTAGCCCCACTCGGCGGCGGAGGACGGTTCGATGCCGAACCCCAGGAAGCCAAGCCCTGCCAGGGTCAGGATCGCCTCGGACGCATTCAGGGTGAAGATCAGCGGCAGTGTGCGGGTTGCGTTCTTGAAGATGTGGCGGCCCATGATGCGGACGCTGGAGGCACCCACGACCTTGGCCGATTCGACGTACGGTTCCGCCTTCAGCCGGATGGTCTCGGCACGGATCACGCGGAAGTACTGCGGGACGAATACCACCGAGATGGAGATGGAGCAGGCAACGATGCCGCCCCAGAAACTGGACTGGCCGTGGCTGATGACGATTGACATCACGATGGCCAGCAGCAGCGACGGGAAAGCATAGATCGCATCGGCGATCACCACCAGCATCCGGTCCAGCCAGCCGCCGAAATAGCCGCTGACGAGGCCGAGGGCTACGCCGAGGAAGATCGACATGGCCACGGCGACGATGATGACCACCGCGGCCGTCTGGGCACCCCAGATCACACGGGAAAAGACGTCATAGCCGCTGACCGTGGTGCCCCAGATGTGGGCGGGGCTGGGGGGCTGCTGCGCCGGGAACGTCCCTTCCGCGTCGCTCAGCTGGGCAAAGCCGTAGGGTGCGATCAGCGGCGCGAAGACTGCCGTCAGCAGGAACAATGCGGACAGCACCAGGCCCGTGACGAGCATGCCGCGCTGCAGCCCGACGCTCGTCCGGAAATGCGAGATTACCGGCAGCCGGTAGATGAGGGGCTGCTTGCGCCCGCTTACTTTGGTTGCATTCATGGCTAGTACCTCACTCGCGGGTCGATCAGTGCTGCGACGACGTCGACGACGAAGTTCGTGACGGCAACGATAACCGCCAGGAACACAACGATGCCCTGGACGGCGACGAAGTCGCGGGCGTTCAGGTATTGCACCAGCTGGTAGCCGAGGCCTTTCCACTCGAATGTGGATTCGGTGAGGACGGCGCCGCCGAGCAGGAGGGCAATCTGGAGCCCCATGACCGTGATGATCGGAATGAGGGCAGGCTTGTAAGCGTGCTTGGTGACGAGACGGAAATTACTGACGCCGCGGGACCTGCCGGCCTCGACGTAGTCCTTGCCCAGCGTTCCGATGACGTTGGTGCGGACCAGACGGAGGAAGACCCCCGCCGTCAGCAGACCCAGGGTGACCGCCGGGAGGACTGAATGGGCCGCGACGTCGCCGAATGCCGCCATGTTGCCGCTGCGCAGCGCATCGAGCCAGTAGATCCCGGTTGGTGCGGCCAGGCTTCCCATGGCAAGTTCGGTCCGGGTGGAGGCGCGTCCCGCAACGGGCAGCCAGCCGAGCCAGACCGAGAAGGTCAGCTTCATCAGCAGGCCGGCGAAGAACACCGGGGTGGCGTAGCAGAGGATGGCAAAGAACCGCAGGAAGGCGTCCGGCCCCTTGTCGCGCTTGTAGGCGGCGATGAGCCCGAGCGGGATGCCAACCAGCAGCGCCACGATGAGGGCGTTGATGGCCAGTTCCAGAGTCGCCACGCCAAAGGTCATGACCATTTCGACAACGGGGCGGCGGTCGGTGATAGTGGTGCCGAAGTTGCCGGTCGCCAGCTGGCCAATGTACTCGAAGTACTGCACGAAGATTGGGCGGTCGTACCCGGCTTCGTGGATGCGCTGCGCCAGTGCCTCCGGCGGAAGCCTGCCGCCCTGGGCGGCAGTGATGGGGTCGCCGATGACCCGCATCAGGAAGAAGACCATCGTCACCAGGATGAAAATGGTCGGGATGATCAGGAAGAACCGGACCAGGATGTAAGTCCCCAAGCCCCCACCGGAGGATTTTTTCTTGGACGGTAGAAGTCCGTCGGCGTCGCTTGGCGGCGCCTCTATCAATGTTGTCATTGGTACCTAAAGTTGTGCTTTCGCGGCCATGGGCCGGCCCCGTGAACTGCAAGGTGCGGCACTGACCAGCAAAGGCGGGGCGCCTCGAGGGCGCCCCGCCTCGCAGGCCGGTCAGTACCGCACGGATGCAGCCTTACTTGGAAACAGTTCCCAGACGGAACTTGAAGGAGGCATCGAGGGTGGTATCGACACCCTTGACGCCGGTGCCGGAAATGGCAACCTGTGCGCCCTGGAGCAGCGGAAGCGTGGAGATGTCCTTGGCCAGGGCATTCTGGACATCCTTGATCGTGGACTCGCGCTCAGTCTTGTCCACGGTGGTGAGCTGCTTGCTGATCAGATCGTTGACCGTGGGGTTGTTGTAGTGGTTCTTCAGGAAGCCGCCCTCCGGGAAGAACGGAGTGAGGTAGTTGTCGGCGTCGCTGAAGTCCGGGAACCAGCCGAACTGGAACAGCGGGTACTCATCGGCCCGGCTGGCCTTGCTGTAGGTGACCCATTCCGTGGACTGCAGGTTGACCTTGAACAAACCGGATTTCTCCAGCTGGTCCTTGACCATGGCGTATTCGTCGCCGGAGGACTTGCCGTAGTGGTCCGGGTTGTACTGCAGGTTAAGGCTCACCGGGCTGGTCACCCCGGCATCCGTCATGACCTTCTTGGCCTTGTCCAGGCTGGGCTTGCCGGCGTCGCCGTAAGCGTCCTTGAACGATTCGTTGGCACCAAGGAAGCCGTTGGGCACGTTGGAGTACAGGGGCAGGTAGGTGCCCTTGTAGACCTGGTCCGCGATCGCCTGGCGGTCAACGAGGTTGGCGATGGCCTGGCGGACAGCGGTTGCCTTGGCCGGATCGGCATCCGCGGCCTTCGCGCCGAACGGCATGGTGTCGAAGTTGAACGTGATGTAGCGGATTTCGCCGCCGGGGCCCACGTTGACCTTGACCTTGGAATCCTTCTTCAGGTCATCGATGTCGGTGGCGCTCAAGCTGCGGTTCGCGACATCGATATTGCCCTGCTGGATGTCCAGCTTCATGTTGGTCGGATCCGCGTAGTACTTGATGGTGGCGGCGTCGTTGGCCGGCTTTCCGAGGACTCCCTTGTAGTCGGGGAAGGCCTTGAAGCTGATCAGTTCGTTCTTCTTGTACGTCTCGACCGTGTACTGGCCGTAGAACGCCTTCGCCGCGACGATCGAGTCGTCATCAAGCAGCTTGTCGGCCGGGAAGACTTCATCGTCCACGATCGGCGCGGCGGGGCTGCTGAGGATCTGCGCGAAGGTCTGGTCGTTGGCCAGCTTCAGCTTAAAGACCACGGTGTTGGCATCGGGGGCGCTGACGCTTTCCACGTTGGCCAGCAGGCTTGCGGGGCCGGCGGGATCGTTGATTTTGGTCTGCCGGTCGAAGGAGAACTTAACGTCCTTGGAGTCGAGCGTGTGCCCGTTGGCCCACTTGAGCCCGGACTTGAGCTTCACCGTGTATTCGGTCGGTGAGGTGAAGGATGCGGACTCGGCCAGGTCCGGAACTGGATCCGCGCTGCCCGGCTTGGAGTTCAGCAGGAAGGAGTAGATCTGGTTCATCACCATGAACGAACCGTTGTCGTAGGAACCGGCCGGGTCCAAAGCGGTGACCTTGTCCGTGGTGCCGTAGGCGACTGGACCGCTTGCGGCGGCTGATGACCCGCCAGTGCTGCCGGACGGACCCGTGCAGGCTGTCAGTGCAAAGGCGGAAACCCCGGCCAGCGCGATGACGCTCTGCCAGGCCTTTTTGTTCATTGCCATCTGTGAACTTTCTGATCGATGCGTTCTAGCGCAGCCCGAAGTGAAACGGGTGACTCGTCGGGCGGCACGCTTTGCTGATTCCTAGATTCAACCAGACAATCGTTCGGTGAAACGTTGCAATTTGTGAGTTGAGACACAAAATTTACACGCGCCGAAGTTTTCTGCCATTTTCTTCAGGATTCCGCCCGGATCTTCGGCAGGGACAGCCGCCCGGCCCCACCTCCGGCGGCGGATCCGGCAGACAACGGCGGGGCGACCAGAGGACAAAAGGCCCCGCCTCGCGGCAGGGCCTTTTACTGGAGTCGGTTGCGGCGGGCGCCTAGAGTGCAGCCCGCTGCAGCGAACGGGCCGTGTCGATCGTGGCCTGGCCCAGGACGCGGCTGCCCTGGTAGAGCACCACGGTCTGGCCGGGGGCCACGCCGCGCAGCGGCTCCTTCAGCGTGACCACGAGATTGGCGTGTTCCATGCGCGCCGTGGCGGGGACGGGGTCGCCGTGGGCGCGGACCTGGGCATAGCAGTCGAATTCGGCGCCGGTGTGCACCTCGGCGATCGGCAGCCCTGCCCAGGAGACCTTGATGCCGCGGATCTCGTCGATGGCCAGGAGCGCCTCCGGCCCCACCACCACCTTGTTTTCCTTCGGCCGGATTTCCAGCACGAAGCGCGGCTTGCCGTCGGCGGCCGGGGTGCCAAGCTTCAGCCCGCGGCGCTGGCCCACCGTAAAGGCATTGGCGCCCGGGTGTTCGCCGACCTTTGCGCCGGACTCGTCCACGATGTCGCCGGTGGTCATCTCGATTTTCTCGGCGAGCCAGCCGGCCGTGTCGCCGTCCGGGATGAAGCAGATGTCGTGGCTGTCCGGCTTGTTGGCGACCGAGAGCCCGCGGCGTTCGGCCTCGGCGCGGACCTCGGCCTTGGACGGCGTGTCCGCGAGCGGGAACATGGAGTGCTGCAGCTGCTCGTGCGTGAGCACGCCAAGAACGTAGCTCTGGTCCTTGGCCCAGTCCGCGGCGCGGTGCAGCTCCGGGTTGCCCTCGGCGTCGTTGATCACCTTGGCGTAATGGCCGGTGCAGACGGCGTCGAACCCGAGGGCGATCGCCTTTTCCAGCAGGGCGGCGAACTTGATCCGTTCGTTGCAGCGCATGCAGGGGTTGGGTGTGCGCCCCGCGGCGTATTCGTCAATGAAGTCCTGGACCACGTCCTCCTTGAAACGCTCCGAGAAATCCCACACGTAGTAGGGAATTCCGAGCACGTCACAGGCCCGCCAGGCGTCGCGGGAATCCTCGATGGTGCAGCAGCCGCGGCTGCCGGTGCGCAGGGTCCCGGGCATCCGGGACAGCGCGAGGTGGACGCCGACGACGTCGTGTCCCGCCTCGACGGCGCGGGCTGCGGCAACGGCGGAATCGACGCCGCCGCTCATGGCTGCAAGAACTCGCATACTGACTTTCGTTGGGGGTCGGGGGTGGTTGCCGGCACCGGCGGCTGCTGGCCGCCGAAATAGCACAATGCCTGCGGCCCCATTCTATCGCCACGCCGATTCCTCACCCAAAAGGACCTTGACGGCCCCCCGTCGCGATTCTAAAGTCAAAAGAAATGGTTTTAGATTGATCACCGTGACAGGGGCGCCCGGTCCCACCGGCAGCCCCAGGAATCGAGCACATCATGGCCACCGAAAACATCGTGATCGTGGGCGGCGGACTCGCCGGAGCCACCGCCGCCAAGACGCTCCGTGCGCACGGGCACGACGGGCCCGTGATCGTCCTGGCCGCGGAGCCGCACCATCCATACCTGCGCCCGCCGCTGTCCAAGGACTACCTGCTGGGCAAGGCCGACGACGACGCCCTGCCCGTGGTTCCGGCGGACTGGTACGCCGCGAACAGCGTCGACCTGCGGCTGGGCGCGCCCGCCACAGGGATTGATCCCGCTGCCCGCACCGTGGCCGCCGGGGACGGTCAGAGCCTGGAGTATGCCTCGCTGCTGCTGGCCACGGGGGCACGTCCCCGGCAGCTTCCGCTGCCGGGGAGCGGCCTGGCGGGGGTGGGCACCTTCCGGACCGTGGACGACAGCCGGCGCCTTCGCGCGCGCCTGGCCGGCGGCGGCCGGAATGTTGTGATGATCGGCTCGGGCTGGATCGGGATGGAGCTCGCCGCGGCGGCGAGCGCCTATGGCAATTCCGTCACCCTGCTGGGGCTGGAGGAGGTGCCGCTGGCCGCGGCGGTCGGGCCCGAGCTGGGCGGCTTCTTCCGTTCACTGCACGAGGCGAACGGCGTCCGGTTCCGGCTTCCCGCCTCGGCCGCCGGGATCAGGGGGCAATCGGGCCAGGTCACCGGCGTGGTCACGGATTCCGGGGAGGTGCTGCCCGCGGATCTTGTGGTCATCGCCGTGGGCGTGGTCCCCGACGTGTCGCTGGCCGAGGCGGCGGGTCTCGAAGTGCGGAACGGCATCCTCACGGACGCCTCGCTGCGGACCTCGGCGCCCGGAATCTACGCGGCAGGGGACGCAGCCAACGCCCTGCACCCCTTCACCGGCGAGCACCACCGCAGCGAGCACTGGGCCAATGCCCTCAACGGCGGCAAGGTCGCAGCCAAGGCGATGCTCGGCCTGGACGCCGCGCTGGATGTGGTCCCCTACTTCTACACGGACCAGTTCGACGTCAGCATGGAGTATTCCGGCTTCCCGGCACTCGTCGCGGGGCCGCCCACGGTCCGCGGCTCACTCGAGGGGAAGGAATTCCTCGCCTTCTGGCAGCGCGGCGGCCGGGTGGTCGCGGGAATGAGCGTGAACTGGCCGCCCTCGGGCAAGCCCCAAAAAATCATCAAGCAGCTCATCGCGGCGAAAACCGCGGTGGACCCGCGTGCCCTCGCTGATCCGGACGTTCCGCTGGATCAGCTCCTGCCGGCCGTGTAGCTGTCGCCGGTGCGCTGGCCCGTGCGGCGCTGGTCCGTGCCTAGTTAATGCCGCCGGCGGCGTGGCGGGCGACAGTTCCGGCGGTCTGGATGCTGGACTCGTGCCCTGCCATGCCTGCCTGGCGCGCGCGGGTGTAGGCGCCGGGCAGGGCGACCAGGAGCGCATCGACGTCGGCCTCGGTGGAGGCATGCCCCAGGCTGAACCGCTGCGCGCCCCGCGCGGTGTCCTCGTCCAGCCCCATGGCTAGCAGCACGTGCGACGGCCGGGGAACTCCCGCCGTGCAGGCCGAACCGGTGGAGGACTCCACCCCGGCCAGATCCAGCAGGAAAAGCAGCGAATCGCCTTCGCAGCCGGGGAAGGTGAAGTGCGCATTGCCCGGCAGCCGTCCGGCGCCGGGGGCACCGCGCAGCACGGCCTCGGGCACTGCCGCGAGGACGCCGTCGATCAGCCGGTCCCGAAGCGCTGCGATGCGCGCCGCCTCCTCCGGAAGCCTGGCGGCGACGGCTTCGGCCGCCGCGGCAAAGGCTGCAATGGAGGCGGTGTCGAGGGTCCCGGAGCGGACGTCCCGCTCCTGTCCCCCGCCGTGCTGGACCGGGGTCAGTTTCACGGCCCGGCCGAGCAGGAGGGCCCCGACGCCGACCGGGCCGCCGATCTTGTGCCCGGAGATGGACATGGCGTCCAGTCCGCTGGCCCGGAAATCCACGGGCACCGACCCGAACGCCTGGACCGCGTCGGAATGGACCGGGACCCCGGCCCGGTGCGCGAGTGCGACGATCTCCGCCATCGGCTGGATGGTGCCGACTTCGTTGTTGGCCCACATCACGGTGACCAGGGCGATCGATGCCGGGTCCCGGGACAGCTCCGCCTCCAGCACCGCCAGGTCCACGACCCCCGCTGCATCCACCGGCAGCCAGCAGACCTCGGCGCCCTCGTGCCGCTCGAGCCATTCCACGGTGTCCAGCACGGCATGGTGCTCGACGGCGGAACACAGGACGCGCGTGCGGGCCGGGTCATCGGCACGCCGGGCCCAGAACAGGCCCTTGACGGCGAGGTTGTCGGCTTCGGTCCCGCCCGAGGTGAAAATGACCTCAGAGGGGTGCGCCCCGGCCGCGGCCGCCAGCGCCTCGCGGGCATCCTCGACCGCCCGCCGGGCGCTGCGGCCCGATCCGTGCAGCGAGGACGGGTTGCCGGTCCTGGCCAGTTCGCGGGTCAGCGCGGCCAGGGCCTCCGGTGCGAGGGTGGTGGTTGCGGCATGATCAAGGTATACGGGCACGGGTCAATTCTACCTGCGGGCCCGCGACGGCCCTGGTGTAGATTCGAGCGGTGAAAGCGCCCCTGTACCTCGTCCTGGCCACCCTCTTCTGGTCCGGCAATTTCGTCGTCGGCCGGGCCGCTGTCGCTTCGATGTCCCCGCTGGACCTGACATACTGGCGCTGGACTTTCGCCGCAGTGCCGCTGCTGCTGCTGGCCCACTTCGTGGAAAAGCCGGACTGGCGGGCGGTGCTGGGCCGCTGGCCCGCGCTCCTGCTGCTGAGCGCGCTCGGCATGAGCGCCTACACTCTGCTGCTGTATGCGGCGCTCGGCCACACGTCCGCCGTCAACGCTTCCCTGATCACGGCGGCCACCCCCGCCCTGATCGTTGTGATGGCGATCGTCCTGCTCGGGGAGAAGACCACCAGACTGGGATGGCTCGGCATCTGCCTCGGCCTGTTCGGCGTGCTGCTGGTGCTGACCCGGGGCGAACTGCAAAGTGTTTTCAGCCTTTCGGCCAACACCGGTGAACTCATGATGATCGGCGCGATCCTCGTCTGGGGCTGCTACACGATCATCGCCCGCAGGCTGGACATTCCAGCCATCGCTGCCACCGCCGTGCAGGTGGTGATGGCGTCCGTGACGCTGACGCCGTTCGCCCTGGCCCTGGATGTGCGCCTGCCGGAGACCCCGGCCGAGGGCTGGTCACTGGCGTACATTGTGGTCTTCCCGTCGCTGGGCGCCTACCTGTTCTGGAACCTGGCCCTGAAAACCACCCCGCCGGGAACCGCAGGGAACTACCTCAACCTGATCGTCGTCTTCACTGCGGTCATCACCGTGGCGCTGGGCACGCCGCTCACCCTCATCCAGATCGTGGGAGGCATCCTGGTGATCGCAGGGGTGCTGCTGACCGGGATGAAAGTCCGGCCCAAAGCAACGCAGCCCGCGGCCGCGGGGCCGGGCCCGCACAGACCGGGCTCCCGGGTTCCCTAAGCAACGGGCTTCTCGGGTTCCCCAAGCGACGGGATTCCCGGCTTCCCTAGTCGACGGGCTTCTCGGGGCCGATCCGGGCGCAGCACTGCGCCGGCCGCGCGGCTCCCTGCGAGCGGAGGTCCTCGATGGCAAGTGCCTGGACCCGGCCCGGATCGATGCCGCAGCCTGCCGCGGCCCCGGCGAGGAAGGCGCCGTTCATGGCGCAGACCACCTCGGCGTGGCCGTCGGCGATGCGGTGGAACGGGCAGTTGAGCAGCACCAGGAAACCCTCGGCGTCGGTTTCCGGACGGTAGCCCGCCGCGGTGAGGAAATCCTCAAATCCGGCGCCCGCAGCTGCCCGGGACCCCGCCGGCCCCGCCGCGTCACGCTGGGCCCGTGCCCCCGCCTGCCCCCGCGCATGGGCGGCCCGCAGCAGCGCGTCACGGGCGGAGCCGCCGTCAGCCGCCGATTCCTCGATGGCCGAGACCAGCAGTTCGGCCGCCAGGTCGTAGTTCCGGTCAGGCACCGACACGGCGACCTCCCGGACGGCGGCCACATACAGCTTGGCCGGGCGGCCAGAACCCGGCCCGCTCCGGCCGCCCAATTTCCGGAATTCCACGGCCAGGAGCCCGTCCTGCACCATCCGGTCCAGATGGAAGGACACCGTGCTCCGGGGCAGCCCGAGCGCACCGGCGGCGTCGTCGCGGCTGACGGCGCACCCGGAGGCGGCGACGAAATCGAAAAGCTTCCGGCGGTTTTCATCCCCCAGTGAGGCGACGGCCGCCATCCTGCGGGTCCAAGGGGCTCGGATCATGAAACAAGCCTATCTCTAAAAACAAGATTCATTGCTTAATGGCACTTCCCATTCTAAAATCAAGCTACCTACTTTTAGAAGGAGCCATCATGAAATCCCCTGCAGTCCTCAGTTCCCCGGCCGGTCCCCTGGCATCGGCTCCGCAGCGGCAGGCGTTCCTGCTGCTGCGGACAGTCTTCACCGTCGCGCCGGTGGTCTTCGGCCTGGACAAGTTCACCAATCTGCTCACCGACTGGACCATGTATCTGGCGCCCGTGGTCACGGCTGTGGTGCCTCTGCCAGCGCAGACCGTTATGTACGTCGTCGGCGTGGTGGAGGTCATCGCCGGCCTGGCGGTGGCGCTGCGGCCGCGGTTCGGCTCGCTGCTCGTCGCCGCCTGGCTGCTCGGCATCATCATCAACCTCATCGTCCTGGGCAGCTTCTTCGACGTGGCTCTGCGCGATTTCGGCCTCCTGGTGGCAGCGCTGGCTCTGAATCGGCTCTCGCCGGCGAAAGCCCACTGAGCCGGGTCGTCCCGCCGCTGGCCGAAGTCGGTGGAGTCAGTCCCCCGGCGGGACGACGGCGAGCCGGGCCGCGACATCGGCCCGCGCAGCCGCGAGCGTGCCGGCGTCCGGGCAGGAGACCGAAATGTAGACGGAGGAGCCTGCCCGGCTGAACAGCCGGGCATAGATGGCGGTTGCCCGAGCGCCGGCGGGAGCGCCGTCCCCAAGCACTAACACCTCGACGCGCGGGCCGGGCTGGTCCGTGGCGCCGCCCCAGCGCAGGGTGTCCGTCTTGAGGTACGCCGGCAGGATACTGGGGTCAAGGTACTGGAAAAGTGCCGCCGTCGAGGCGTTGTCGTCCCCGCGGACGGCGAGCGGACCCTGGTTCGTCCGGACCCTGGCCCAGACAACGCAGCCGTCTGCCTTAACGTATTCGCTGCCGCCGGCCACAGCCTGTTTCCCCGGCTTCCATCCCGGCGCCTCGCCCAGCCCCTCGGACAGCTGGACGGGCACACCGGCCGCCAGGCTGTCGCCTGCGGCGAAGGGCATGTCCTGCGCCGCGACCGCCGCGGAGTCGTGGCCCGGGGTGACGGTCGGAGTGGCGGGGGTCGCAGTCGCCGGAACTGACGCGGGTGCAGCGGAGTCCGGAATGCCGACGCTGCAGCCGGCCAGCGAGGCCGCCACGGCGAGGGCCAGGAATGCCAGACTGCCCGGGTGCACACGGCGGCGGCGGGGGCCACCGCCCGCGGGTGCTCCCACCCCGGTCTCCCGCCTACTTCCCATTGTGCGCCCCGCCCCAATCCGCCATGCCGTTTCCGCGTTCCGTTGTCCGTGTACCGCAAGGCCTCCGCTGTCCGCGTGCAGGGTTCCGCCGTCCGCGTTCTGTCCGCGTTCCGCCCGTGCCTCCGCCCGAGTCTAGACTCCCGCCGCGGAAACCTCGCCAAGTGTCCCCGCCGCAGCACCCCGCGCTGAAAATCCTGCCGTCGCCTGCCGGCCGCATGCTACGCCAGGACCCGGACCGCCCGGGGAACCACCTCGATGGTGAGCGGCAGCGGACCGATCCGTTCCCCGTCGGCGTAGGCCACCACCTTGTCCGCCCACAGCTCGACCTT
This sequence comes from Arthrobacter sp., assembly GCA_036390955.1. GTDB lineage: Bacteria > Actinomycetota > Actinomycetes > Actinomycetales > Micrococcaceae > Arthrobacter. Next base: position 1,862 of record DASWAW010000622.1, on the reverse strand, counting down.
GCGGACCCGCCGGATGTGCACGGCCGGATGCCCGAGATGGCCGCCGGAAAAGACTTTCGGGAAGACCCTCAGCAGGCCCACCCGGGAGAGCGGGCCGACGATAAACAGGTCCAGGAAGCCGTCGTCGAGCACGGCATCGGGGGTGACCTTCATGCCGCCGCCGATCGATTGGCCGTTGGCGACGGAAATCAACATGGCCCCCTGCCGCCAGCTTTCGCCGTCGGCCGTCACGGTGTAGTTGATCGGCCGGAACGACGCGAGTTCGCGGAGCATGGCAAGGTTGTAGCGGGCTTTGCCCCTCGGCCAGCGCCAGGCGTTGGCCCTTTCATTGACTGCCGCGTCGAACCCCGCGGACAGCACGCCGGCAAACCAGCAGGACATCCCGTCCGATGAGACGCGTCCGGCGTCGATGAGCCGGCCGCCGGCGGCCAGGGCCGCGAGCGCCCGCGCGCAGGCGCCGGGGACGTCGTGTGCCGGCACGCCGAGCGCCCGCGCCAGATCGTTTCCGGTGCCGGTCGGGACGATCCCCAGCGGGACGGCACCAAAGGGCATGCCCGATCCGGCCAGCGCATTGACGCCGAGATGGACCATTCCGTCACCGCCCACCACCACGAGGGCGTCCACCCCTGAGGCCAGCGCCTTGTCCACCGCCCGTGCCAGGGCGCCGTAGCTCTCCTCGCAGAGGAGGAGGACCTCTGCCCCGGCCGCGCGGAACACCGCCGCGGCCTCATTGCCGGCATGCCGCCCGCGGCCGAAAAAGGCCTGCGGGTTGACAGCTACGGCGATGATCATGCGCTGAATTATGCCAGCCGCCGGGAACAATCCGTGCCGGTGCGCTCGTTGTTCCCGTAGCCGGTTAAACTGGCCACGCCGGACGTCCAGGATGGGCTGGCACCATCGACGCAAAGGATTCTTGCTTGACGCAGGGCAACAGCTCGCATTACCAGGTCCTCCGGATCCCCGTGACGGCGACGGACAAGGAAATCAAGGTGGCCTACCGCAAGGCCGCCCGCACCGCGCACCCCGACCACGGCGGCGACCCGGCCGCTTTCCGTCGTGTCACGCTTGCCTACGAGACGCTGATCGATGCCAAGAGCCGCGCGGACTACGACCGTTCCTACGGCAGCGGCCGCGGCGCCTTCGCCGGTCCGCCCGCCGACGAGGGGGCCCACTTTGATGCCCCGGCAGCCGGCAGCCGCGCCTCCGCCAACGTCCGGCGCCCCAATACGCCCCGGAATACCGCGGCCGACGCCCCCGTCTATGTCCCGCCGTTCGAGCAGTACGCCCAGACCGGCGAGGTGCCGCTGATCCCGGCGGACCTGGCCCGCCAGCAAGTCCACGGCCTGCCCCGCAAGCGGGGGATCTTCGGGGCGGAGGCCAGGATCCAGCGGGAGATGCGGACGGTTCAGCTGATCAGCCGGCAGATCCTGCCCGCTATCCCGGCGGCGCGGCTGATCAACGGCCTGCAGTCACCGGCGGACAACAGCCACATCGACCATGTGGTCCTCTCCGGCTACCGCATGGCGATCATCGGCTCCATGCTGCTGCCCCCTGGCGCCTACGCCTGGAACGGCAGCGCCCTGACCCACGGCGGCCGGTCGATCGCCCCGCCCCAGCTGGCCCACGTGGTGCGCCGGATGCAGGACATCTTCCCGGAACTCAACGTCACCGGCTGGACCGTCGTCCACAGCACCGACGGCAACCTGCACGAACCGGTGATCGACCGGCACCGCCGCTCCGGTGCGCACGAAACCGTCCAGGTGGTCAACGCCGCCGGGCTGGCACGCGGGCTCAAGCAATTCCTCAGCTCCGGCCCGGCCCCCAATACCGTGATCGTTCCCGTGCTCGCCCGGCTGCTGCGC
>DASWAW010000621.1:0-9923 GCA_036390955.1 Arthrobacter sp. | reverse complement strand
GCCGCAGAGGACTACCCCGGCCTCTACGCCTGGCAGCAGGAAGCCATGGACGCCTGGCGGTCCGCCGGACGCCGCGGAGTCGTCGAAGCCGTCACCGGCTCCGGCAAGACCCGCGTCGGGATCGCCGCCGCCTTCGAGGCTGTCCGCCAGGGTTTCAAGGTCCTCGTCCTGGTCCCGACCGCGGAACTGCAGATCCAGTGGCTCCGTGCGCTGCGCAAAGACCTTCCCGGCGCCCGCCGCGGCGCCCTGGGGGACAACCATCACGACAGCCTCGACACCGTCGATGTGCTGGTCGCGATCGTCCACTCGGCCGCCACCCGCCAGACCCTGCGCTCCCACAAGGCCGGCCTGATCATCGCCGACGAATGCCACCGCTACGCGGCACCCATGTTCGCCGAAGCCCTGGAGACCGGCTACACCTGGCGGCTGGGCCTGTCGGCGACGTACGAACGCGCCGACGGGGAACACCTGGTCCGGCTCGCCCCTTTCTTCGGGGAGATCGTCCACCGGCTCTGGTATGACCGGGCCCTGGCCGATGACATTATCGCCCCGTTCGACGTCGCCATGGTCGGTGCGGAACTCACCGGACCCGAGCGAACCGAATACGACGAGCTGACCGAGACGATGTCCAGGACCTCAAAGTCCCTGGAGGTCTACCTGCAGATGCCGCGGAACCCGTTCGCGGCCTTCATCACCGCTGTCGCCGGCCTGGCAGAAATCAAAGACAACGGCCCCGGACCGGCCACGGCGCGCAAGTACATGGCCGCCATGACCGGGCGGCAGAACCTGCTCGCCGAAACCCCCACCAAGCGGATGGCCCTGGCCGCGCTCAACGGCGCCATCAGCGTCTCCGGGCCCACCCTGGTTTTCACCCAGACCAAGAAGTCCGCCCTGGCCGCAGCCCAAATCTGCTCCGCCATGGGCAACCCGGCCGCCACCGTCATGTCCGGCATGTCCCGGGAAGACCGCGCCGCGGCCCTGGGCAGCTTCCGGGACGGCACCGCCAAAGTCCTCACCGCCCCGCGCGTGCTCGATGAGGGCATCGACGTCCCCGAGGCCGATCTGGGCATCATGGTCGCCGCATCGTCCAGCCAGCGCCAGCTGGTCCAGCGGCTCGGCCGCGTCATCCGCAAGAAAGCCGACGGCCGCGCCGGACGGTTCGTGGTCCTGTACTCCCGCGACACTGTGGAGGACCCTGCCGTGCGCGGGGACGAGTACCTCGGGGCCGTCCTGCCGTATGCGCGCCGCAGCGGAACCTTCCGGATCGAAACCGACATCGCCGCCATCGAAGAGTTCCTCGCCTACGTCGCCCCCAAGGCGGCCGCCCTGGCGAAACCGACCAAGCCGGCGAAGGCTCCGAAACAGCCCGGTAAGCCCGCGGCCCCCGAAACCGGACTCGCTCCCGAGACGGAGGTCCTCGAGCCTGTCGTCGACGTCCCCGTGGTTCCCGACCCCGCCGGGCCGTTCGTGCTGGAGCGTGAAGAAGGCGACTGGGTCGACGAGCCGGTGCTCGACGGCGAATCCGGGGACGACACCCGCCTCTACCTCACCCAGATCGGCGCCTTTGACCTGTTGAGCGCCGACGAGGAAATCGAGGCAGGGAAGGACATTGAAGCCGGCCTGTTCGCCGAACATATCCTGGAGACAGCCCGGCCGGAGGCCCGCCGGGCCATCCTGGAGCTGGAGATCCTCGCAGCACAGGGCCGCGCCGCGACGCTGAAACTGGTCAACGGCAACCTGCGCCTGGTGGTCTCGATTGCCAAGCGTTACACCGGACGCGGCATGGACTTCCTGGACCTGATCCAGGAAGGCAATGTCGGGCTTTACCGTGCCGTCCAGAAGTTCGACTACACGAAGGGCTTCAAGTTCTCCACCTACGCGACCTGGTGGATCCGGCAGGGACTTACCCGCGGGATCGCTGACCAGTCCCGCACGATCCGTATCCCGGTGCACCACCACGAAAAGATGATGTCCCTCTTCGGTGTCGAGCGCGAGTTCACCACCCGCGAGGGCCGGGAAGGCACCGCTGAGGAGATCGCCGCGGCCGCCGGGACGACGGTCCAGGAAGTCACGACGATCCGGCGGCAGATGATCGTACCGGCGTCCCTGGACTGGGAAGTGCCCAACGGCAAGGGCGGTGTCGAACTGCTGGGGGAGTCACTGTACGACCCGGACGAACCGACCTCCTTTGATGCCGCCGTGCATGATGCGCTGCACATGGCACTCACCGAGTCGCTGGACCGGCTCAGCGAACGGGAAGCGGACGTGATCGCCTACCGGTTCGGACTGATGACCGGGGAGTCCAAGACCCTGGACCAGATCGGGAAGATTTTCGGCGTGACCCGGGAACGGATCCGGCAGATCGAAACGAAGGCGATGGCCGCTCTCCGGGCGCCGGCTGCCACCTACCGGCTCCGCGACTTCTTCGACGGGCACACGGACCTGGCCGCCGGCACGGCCGCTGACGTGGCAGCTGAGTTCGCTGCAACTGCGCCGCTGGCGGCCGCGCCGGAAGCCCCTCGCGTTGGCACGGGCCGGGCCTTGCGGTGGCAGCGTGCCATCGAGCACCTGGCAGCGTTTTCGTCCCGTGAAGGGCACGCGCGCGTCCCGACCGCGCACCTGGAAGCCGGGTACAGCCTGGGGACCTGGATGAACAACCGGCGCAGCGATTTGCGGCTCGGGAACCTGGCCCCGGACAGGCTGGCCGAGATCGACGCGGTGGACCTCTCCTGGCGCAAAGGCAAGCTCGCGCCCGGGGAAACAGCACCCGGTGTCAGGGGCCTCGCCGCCTGAGGGTTGCCAAAATGTCCGGATCCGCTGCTAATGTGTGGGACACAGCACCGCCGCAGCCCCCAGGGCGACCGGCAAGCCTCAGAACCTGACATGCGCAGCGGCCCAATACACACCGCGGGTATGGCCCAAGCCTTAAACAGAGAAGCCCTGGAACCACCAATGTTCCAGGGTTTCTTCATGTCCGGGCCCGGTCGCTGCCCCGTACCCTTCCTGTGTGCGGCGCCGGCCGGGATGGCGCAGATGCTTGCCCGGTAGGCTTCCCGCTTCTTCTATGCGGGAACCTTGGTGAGAGCTTTCATCCTGACCGCACACATGGTGGTTACCGGCGACCGCCGGGGACACCCTGCACCGGAGGACGAACACCATGGCAAACTTCAACCTGGACGAACTGCTCACCATCAACGACCGCGCCAGCTCCTCCGAGGATCTGCCCAACGCCGAATACCACCAGGACCACTTCACCGGCCCGCAGCTGACCATGTTCGACAAGAATTACCGCGGCACCGACCTGTACTCGACCTTCACGGTCGGCGGCTGGGAAGCCGGAAACTTCCACCGCACCGTCTTCCAGGGTCCGATGGTCGAAGGACCCCACGCCTACCTGAACACGAACGCCACGGTCCTGACCGCCCACAAGCAGGAACGCCGCGAAGCCATCCTGATCACCGTCGAGGACACCCTCACGATCCGAGGCGCCGAATTCGCCATCAGCCGCAGCCGCTACGGCCACATCACCCTGACCCCGGTAGCAGCCCTGGCCGACGCCGAGTAGCCCACACAACGAAGCCCCGGAACGGATCACCGTCCCGGGGCTTTTCTGTGACCCGATACTGCTAGACGCTGAGCGCCTCCACAGCCTTGGCTGCGACGGTGATGCTCAGCCAGCCGCGCCGGGCCGCTGCCGCGTCGGCCGGTTCAATCTCACCCTTGTTGGCGAGGATGTCCGCCAGGGTCGCATTGATGATGTCTTCGCGGAGCTCGGCCAGCCAGGGCCGGCGGATGTTCGGCATGACCGGCACCCGGGCCCGGACCGTGAGGAAGTACCCGGCGGTGGCCGCGGCGCCCAGGCAGAGCAGTCCGGTGATGATCAGCTTGACCAGGTCGGTGCTCGTGGCGACGACGTAGGAGGGCACCGAAATCAGTGCCACCATCAGGACCAGGCGCAGGAGAAATACTTCCCGGGCGCTGCCGGAGGCGTTCCGGCGGGCCTTCAAAGATTGCAGGTCCCGGTCCCTGACAGCCTGGGCGGCCATCAGCCAGGCGCGCTGGGATCCCAGGGTCAGTTTCACGAGGGCGCGGGCGGCGAGGAGCTCCTCCGGGTGGTCGTTCCGCAGGCCGGTCACGATCGGGTCGGACTTGTCAGCCCACGGGCTGCGCAGCCGGCGGTCGATGGCGGCCGCGAGATGATCCAGGCCCAGACGGGCAGCGGCTTCCGCGGTGGCCTCCACCCGGTTCCGTTCCACCGGGGCCGCAGCCTCGGGTGCAGCCGGTCCGGTGCGGGTCCCGTAACGGGGCGAGCCGTCGAGCAGATGGTATTGATTTTCCATGTTGTATCCCCCAAAAGGATGGACCGTGCGAGTCCGGACGGTCCGAGCTCATTGTGTACCGCCGTGCCGCGAATGCAGCGACCCGACGGTGATGTTACGGAGGCCCCGGCGCTATTCGCCGGACTCCGGGACGAAAAGGCCGGTGCTGATGGAGAGGATCGGCCAGGACCGGACGTTGCTGAGGCCGGCGAGGTCCACGTTCAGGTCCTCGCCCGTGAGCTGCGACAGGGACCGGCTGGTGGCCAGCCGGCCGGCGATCTCCTCCTGGTTGGCGCGGACGGCGGCGATAAACTCATCCCGGCCGCCGGTAATCTGGGACGGGCTGGCCGGGACCAGCGCGAAGATGATGTGTTCGCCGTGGTCACCGAAGCTGGCATCCATGGAAACATCCATGCCGGAATCGAAGGTCAGGGCGGCGAGCTTGGCGATGATGTCAGTGACACCTTCAGGGGCGATGGCGGGAGCCGGTGCGTTCATGGGGCGGATCTTTCGGTTTGGGGCCTTACGTGCACCTCATGTGTACGGCGAAGCCGGTGGCACTCACCGGGGCGCCCGCCGGCCGGCGCCGCACACATGAAAGACATGACCACGAACAGCACTGTCACTGCCCCGCGCCAGCCCCGCGGTGTCCCCACGGGCGGCGAATACGCCGCCTACGCCCATGCCGAAGGCGTTGCCCTGCGCCCGGGAACCGTCATCCCGGACCTGATCGAGCTGACTCCGGAGACGCAGTCCGTCCTGGACGCGTGCCGGGCCGCCGGCGGCCGCCCGCTCATCGTCGGAGGCTCCGTAAGGGATGCTCTGTTCTCCCGCGCCCAGGGCGAGCACGTGGCCCCGAAAGATGTCGACATTGAAGTCCACGGCCTGGAGGACACCGCCGCGCTGAAGAAGGAACTGGGCCGGCTTGGTGCGGTCGGGGAACACGGGGCATCCTTCGGGGTGCTCGGCGTCCAGGTCAACGGCCAGGACTTCGACATCACGCTGCCGCGCAGGGATTCCAAGACCGGCGACGGGCACCGCGGCTTCGAAGTGGAGGTGGACCCTGGCCTGGGCGTCGAAGAGGCGTTCAGCCGACGGGACTTCACCATCAACGCCATGGGCTGGGATGACCGGACAGGTGAGCTCGTGGACCCGTTCGGCGGCCGCGCCGACCTGGACGCAGGCATCCTGCGCCACACCTCGGATGCCTTTTCCGAGGACCCTTTGCGGGTGCTCCGCGGGGTGCAGTTTGCCGGGAGATTCAGCCTCGTGCTGGACCCTGACACGGCAACGCTGTGCCAGCAGATGGCCCCGTCCTTCGCGGAACTCCCGAAAGAGCGGGTGTGGGGTGAGTTCCACAAGCTGGCCACCAAAGGCACCGACATCACCCGGGCACTGAACGCGCTGCACGCATCCGGCTGGGAGCAACACTTCCCGGGCCTGGCAGCGACCCGCGGAGTCCCGCAGGACCTGCGCTGGCACCCGGAAGGCGACGTCAACGTCCACCTGGGCCTGGCCGGGGACCAGGCGGCAGCGATCGCGCGACGGGACGGGCTCGACGAGGAAGAGACCTCCATCCTGGTGCTCGCCGCGATCACGCACGACTTCGGCAAGGCGGTGTCCACGAAGACCAGCCCGGACGGCACCATCACCTCCGGCGGCCACCACGAGACCGGCGTTGAGCCCGCGCGCGAATTCCTGGCCGGCATCGGAGCCCCGGGGAAGTACCACGAGAAGATCCTGCCCCTGGTCCGGGAGCACATGTGCCACACCCCGGGAGGCGGCGTGGAGATCAGCCCCTCCGCGGTGCGCCGGCTGCTGCGGCGCCTGGACAACGCCGGCGGCGGCCCGACCCTGAAGCAGTGGTCCCTGCTGGTGGAGGCGGACAAGGCCGGCCGCGGCCCGGGCGCCAGGCACTCCCGGAATTACCTCAGCGACTGGCTGACCGTAGCCGAGAAGCTCGGCAACGAAACGGCGATCAGCAAGACCCTGCTGAAAGGCCCGCACCTGGCCGAGGCCGGGATCCCGAGGGGGAAGCTGTGGGCGATCATCGTCTCCCAGTCCGAGGAGGCCCAGGATGACGGGGCGTTCAGTGACGAGGCCGGCGCCCAGGCGTGGCTGTCCGCCAACGAGGCGGAGATCATGGCGGAGGCCACGCGCCGGCTGCAGAAAGCCGAGGCGGCCTACGCGAAGAAGAAAGCCGCCCAGGATCTCGTCACGGCAGCCAGGGTGACCGAGCAGAAGGCCCAGGCGAAGGCAGTGAGGGCCGCGAAACGGGAAGCCGAGCAGGCAGCGGCTGCGGCCTCATAGGGTCCGGACACAGCAAGAGACCGGCCAGCCACAGTGGCTGGCCGGTCTCTCGTAACCTGCTTTAGAGCGGGTTGATGTTCTCCGCCTGGGGGCCCTTGGGTCCCTGGGTGATGTCGAACTGGACCTTCTGGTTCTCTTCCAGGGACTTGTAGCCGCTGGCGGCGATTGCCGAATAGTGTGCGAACACGTCAGCGCTTCCGTCGTCGGGGGCGATGAATCCGAAGCCCTTTTCGGCGTTGAACCACTTGACAGTACCTGTAGCCATGCTGATGTCCTTCACGGGTCGCCGGTCGGTTCCGCTTCTCGGATTGCCGTCCCGGCCACTCACACGGTTGAGCTTATGCGGGCGGTCCGGCCACTGGCAAGAAATTCCGTCAGCGGCGGACAGGGAAGGCCCCTTGTGCGGGACGCCGGGACCGGCTATTGCGTTCAGGGATCTGGTCGTGGACGCCACATTGCGGCGCAGGGCCCTTCAAGCACGGCTCACCGGAAAACTGCCCGCCGGATAGCCACTGTTCCGTGCACGCGAAAATGCTTAGCCAAGAAGGTCATTTTCCTGCTTCATGTAGTAGTCCACACCGCTGTAGCCGCCGTCAATGACGATGGACGCACCCGTGATGAACGCTGCTTCCGGGCTTAGTAGAAAAGCGACGACCGAGGCTATGTCTCCAGGTGCTCCGTTTCGACCCAGCGGAGTCAGGCTTGCTGCTTCGTATGATTCGCTGATGATGCCGCTGTCGACCCAGCCCGGGGTCACAGCGTTGACCCGGATTCCTCTGGGCCCAAGAATGTTGGCGAGGCTCCGCGTGACGGAAAGAAGTGCCGCCTTGCTAGCCGAGTAGCCGATGCTTCTGAAGGACCCGATGTGAGCATCCGTGCTGGCTATGTTCACGATGCTGCCGCCGGCGCCCATGTGTCGGCCGAGCTCCTGGGCGAGGATCAGGGGCGCTGTCACATTCACTTCGAGGGCTCGATCCCACGCATCCAGTGTGAATTCGTCGAATCGCTCCTTTTCGAGGATCCCGGCGTTGTTCACCAGCGCGTCGAAGGGAAATTCAGTGCGGATCCGGCGCGCGAAGTCGAGCAATGCGGATCGGTCCGTCATGTCGATCTGCCGCACTTCGACACCATGGGTGCGCGTCAACTCCATCGCTTCGTCGTGACCGGTGTTGAACGTGGCAATCACCTTCCAACCGTTCTCGGCCAAGTGCTCCGCAATCGACCGACCTATCCCTCGGGCGCCGCCGGTAACCAGAACGCGACGTTCATTTGTCATCGCAACGACTCCATCTTCTGTCTCGACTTGACGCTCGGGATACTTCTTCGTCAGGGACAAGATCCTATTGAAGTCGAGGTGCCCGTGTAAGTGCCTTCTTGATGGTCAGTCACCGGAAAATGCCATCCAGAACCCACCGTTGCCCCGTTCCCGGCGCTATCCCCAAGCCTCAGCGGCTCCCCGTAACCATTCGGATGATTTGAGCCGACCGCTTCCGGTTGGCTGGTACTGCACGATGCCGCTGGATGGCCTGCAGGTCAGCGGCCAGGGCTTCCATCCCGGACGTGGGCAGTTCCGGCTCACCCGTGGTTTCGCCGAACCATTCGTGCCAGACCGTGGCGACGACCTCGGGGGTGATGGGTGTGCCGGGGGCAACCAGGGCGGCGAGATCTTCCATCTCGGAGTCGGAGTTCGTCCTGCCGGCCGGGAAGTGCGAGTGACTCCCGGTCGTATCCTTCGGTTCGACCTTCGCGTTGTCGGCCGGGCGGGGGAATCCCGCGCTAGCCGCCCGTCCTGGGCGCGAGGAGGATCTGCACGGCCTCGATCCGTTTGCCCATACCTGACGTGCCCGCCGTTCCGCCGTCGGCGACCCATGACTGCCAGCCCAAATCTTGCACGTGGGCGCGGTAGTGGATCGTGTAGTGGTTCGCCATCTCACCGGTCAGCCTGATTTCAAACGCTTCCAGACGTAGCCCTTGCCCGGTCGTGCCGATGGGATTGGCCGAGGATGTCCACGGCTGCCAGCCGATGTTCTGCACATGCCCCCGCCACTCGATGTCCCCGGTATAAGCCGTGCTGGACACGTTGAGGCGCAACGCCTCGACCCGAAGGGCCCGACCCGTGGTCCCGGCGACGGTCCCATCCGAAACGTTCGCCATCCAGCCGAGGTTCTGAACGTGGGCGGCGTACACGGCAGTGAATGCCGGTGCGACCTTCGGAACCAACTCGATCGTAACGGCCTCCACCCGCAGACCTTGCCCGACCGTGCCGGCCGTGGCTCCGTCGAACCCGTACGGCTGCCAGCCGACGTTCTGCACGTGGGCTCGATACCTGATGCTGTACTGCGAGGCCATATCCCCCGTCAACCGGAGCTCGAACGCTTCCAGGCGCAGACCGCGCCCGGTCGTTCCAATCGGGGACGCCGACGTCGTCCATGGCTGCCAGCCGATGTTCTGCACATGCCCCCGCCACAGAATGTCGCCCGACAGGGGGTCTCCTGCCACCGATAGGCGCAACGCCTCCATCGGCAGTGACCGGCCGGTCGTTCCTGCGGTGGTGCCGTCCGAGACGCTAGGCTGCCAGCCGATGGTCGCGACGTGGGCCTGGTAAACCCCCACGCACGTCATGTCGTAGTCGTAGGTGCCGTCGGTCCATTGCGAGATGTGCACGGTGCCGCCGGAGAAGCTGCGATTCACACAGAGGTCGGATGCTTCACTGGCGAAGTCGAGACGCCCCGCCGGTGACCAGACGGGCACATCGGGAAGCTGCCACGATCCGGTGATGGCCTCCCAGCCGCTCAAATTGGAGTAGAGCCCGTGCGGGTACCCGGCGTCGGCCAGTGCCGCCAGGAGCCCGGAGATGACGTACCGGTTCTCCTGTCGCTGGGCTGCTGTCGAGCTGGGCCAGGGCTGTTGCGGGCGGGGCTCGACGTCCACCCAGATTCTCTCCGGTCGCCATCCCACCTCATCGAGAGACCCGAGAGCCGCGCGACCCTCGGCGTACCCGACGTTGCGCAGCCGGTCCGGCCTGGTGCTCGCGGGCCAGGGGCCGTCGTCGCCGTAGGTGTCGTATTGCGCGGTTGTGGGGAACGTAGCCATGGCGTAGGCCTGAGCCCGGACGCCTCGGTCGAGCACCCACTGGAACTGCCCGTCCAGGCAGGGGTTCTCGGTGAACGCGAGTCCGTTCGTCAGCCCCACGACCACGAACTCCGTATCTTCCGGCGGCATCGGAAGACCGCCCGGACACTGTGGCCACGAAACGTCATGTCCGTAGTCGACTGCTCGGGCGGGTGCAGCGAA
>DASWAW010000620.1:0-2411 GCA_036390955.1 Arthrobacter sp. | reverse complement strand
GGCGGCCGGCACTGCGGTCCACAGCCCGTCCATCCGGGGCATCCCGGCGCCCGCGAAAGTGGTCCTGTACCTGCACGGCTGGGCGGACTATTTCCTGCAGGCCGAACTCGCCGACCACCTCGCGGCCCGCGGCTTCCACTTCTACGCCCTGGACCTGCGGAAGTTCGGGCGCAGCCTCCGGGACTGGCAGACCCCCGGCTACACGGCCGACCTGGCTGTCTATGACGAGGACATCTCGGCGGCGCTGGCGGCGATCGGCTCCGACGTCGCCGGCCGCACCGGCAGCTCCGGAGCGCCGACGGTGCACCTGCTCGCGCATTCCCTCGGCGGCCTGGTGGCGGCGCTGTGGGCGGACCGGAATCCGGGAAAGCTGGGCACCCTGATCCTCAATGCGCCCTGGCTGGAACTGCAGGGCAGCAGCCTGATCCGGAACATCGCGATGCATCTGGTGGAACCGCTGGCGCGCACCGACCCGCTCCGGCCGCTCCTGCTGCCCAGCATGCCCGGCTACTGGGACAGCGTGAGCGCAACGGCGCACGGCGAATGGTTGCTGGATCCTGTGTGGCGGCCCCGGGAAGCATTCCCCGTCAGGCCGGGCTGGACGAAGGCAGTGATGGCCGGCCACGCGGCCGTGGCGCAGCGGCTCGACATCACGGCGCCGGTGCTGGTGATGCTGTCCGGACGCACCCGGATCCAGGCCGAATGGTCCGAGGAACTCATGGATGTCGACGCCGTGATCGACGTCGAGGAAACGGCGCGCCGGGCGCTCGGGCTGGGCCGCCGGGCGGCCGTGTTCCGGTATCCGGGGGCGATCCACGACATATTCCTGTCCCGCCGCGCGGTCCGGCGGGAAGCCTACAACGATCTCGTCCGCTGGCTGAGCCTCTACCCGGGCTGACAACGCCTGCACCCGAACCAGGGCCGGCGGGTGCTGGCGGGCTCGCGGGTCAGACCGGGGCCAGCGGGTGCTGGCGGGGGCCGCGGGTCAGGCCGGGCCCGCGGGGGGCCGGGTCAGGCCGGGCTGGCGGGGGCCGCGTCGACCGCTCCGCCGTAGCGGCGGTCCCGCTGGGCATAGATCTCCACGGCATCCCACAGCGTGCGCCGGTCCACGTCGGGCCACAGCGTGTCCATAAAGACGAACTCGGCGTACGCCGACTGCCAGAGCATGAAGTTGGAGAGCCGCTGCTCGCCGGAGCTGCGCAGGAACAGGTCTACATCCGGCAGGTCCGGCTCGTCCAGGTACTTCTGGATTGTCTTCTCGGTGATGGCGCCCGGCTTGAGCCTCCCCGCTGCCACCTCTTCCGCGATTGCTGACACCGCATCGGCAATCTCGGCGCGCCCCCCGTAGTTAACACACATGTTCAACGTGCACGTGCTGTTGCCGCGGGTGAAGTCCTCGGCCTCCTCCAGCTCGCGGATGACCGAGCCCCACAGCTTCGGCCGCCGGCCGGACCAGCGGATCCGGACGCCCCACTCATCCAGCTGGTTGCGCTGACGACGTAGCACGTCCTTGTTAAATCCCATCAGGAAGCGGACCTCCTCGGGCGAGCGGCGCCAGTTTTCGGTGGAGAAGGCGTAGACACTCACGTGTTCGATACCGAGCTCAATCGCCCCGGCCACCACATCCAGCAGGGCGGGCTCCCCCGCCTTGTGCCCTTCAATCCGCGGCAGGCCCCGCTGGTTCGCCCAGCGCCCGTTGCCGTCCATCACGATCGCGACGTGCCGCGGGATGAATTCCGCCGGAATGGCCGGCGGGACGGCCCCGGAGGGGTGCGGGTACGGGCGCACCACGGGGGTGCTCCGCTGCCGGACCGGACTCTTCTTTTTACCCAACGCCACAGTTACGTTCGCTCCACATGCTTGAGGGATTTAAGGACACGTTCCAGATGCCACTGCAGGTAGCTGGCCACCAGGCCGGCGGCCTCGCGGCGGTGCACCGGGACGGACGCGTCCGCCGTCGTCCAGTCCCCGGTCAGCAGGGCGCCGAGCAGCAGGACCGTTTCCGCGGCGGGTGCCGGGGATCCGGGCGGCCGGCAGTCGGCGCAGACCATGCCGCCGAGCGGTGCAGAAAACGCGGTGTGCGGCCCGCGGGCGCCGCAGCGGGCACAGCCGGTGAAGCTCGGCGCCCAGCCGCCGGTGGCGAGGGCGCGCAGCAGGTAGGAATCCAGGATCAGTTCAGGGGTATGGTCGCCGCGGCTCAGCGAGGCCAGGGCGCCGACGAGGAGATTGTATTGCGCGGTGCCCGCTTCGCCGTCGACGTCGGTGAGCTTTTCCGCCGTCTCCGTCATGGCGGCGGCCACGGTGTAGCGGCCGTAGTCCGCGGCGATGTTGCCGCCGTAGGCCCCCTTGGCGACAGCCTGCGTGACAATGTCCAGGGTTCGGCCGGAAATCAGCTGGAGGTCCGCGACCAT
>DASWAW010000619.1:0-2782 GCA_036390955.1 Arthrobacter sp. | reverse complement strand
GACTCGGTCGACCGGACCCACGTGGGCGCCCCGCACCAGGTCGATCTGTGGAGACTCAAAGCGCGCGGCCTCCTGGGTTCCGCGGAGCTGGAGCAGATGATGGCGGCCGTCGTGGAAGCGGTCCTTCCGGCCGCCGTGTACCCGGAGGTGCAGTGGCGAGCGGTCCCGGCAACGCACCACTACACGGACACGGGCAGACAGCTCGACGTGCTCGTCACCCAGCCGGACGGCAGCCGGGAATGGCTGGAACTGGCTGAATGCGGTCTCGTCGCCGCGCACGTCCTTCGCGGCTCCGGCCTCGATCCGCGTCGCTGGGCCGGTCTCGCGCTGGGACTGGGGCTGGACCGTGCGCTGATGCTGCGCAAGGGCATCCGCGACATCCGGCTCCTGCGCTCGGAAAATCCGGAAGTCCAGGCGCAGCTGCTGGACCTGGACCCCTACCGGCCGGTATCGGTCATGCCGGAGATCAGGCGCGATCTGTCCCTCGTGCTCGGCTCCGACTCCGACGCCGACGTCGAACTGCTCGGGGACCGGGCGCGGACGGCCCTCGGGGCGGACGCCGAGGTGCTGGCCGCCCTGGAGATCAGGGCGGTCACCCCGGCGTCGGGGCTGCCGCCCGCCGCCGTCGAACGGCTCCGGCTCGCTCCGGACCAGGTGAATGTGCTGCTGCGGCTGGTGCTGCAGCCGCTGGACCGGACGCTGACGGACGAAGAGGCCAACCTCCTGCGCGACCGTGTGTACCTCGCCCTGCACCAGGGCCAGGTGCTGGAACTGATCGCCGGATAGGGTGCGGAATCAGCGGCCACCGCAACGGCGGTAAGTTGGAGGCATGCTCTTCAATATCCTTGGCCTCCCGCGCGCCCGGAGAATCGGCCGGGCCGCCCTCGGCGTTGCGGCGGGCGCCGCCGTCGTCCTGGCCGCAGCAGCGTGCTCACCGGCCGGTTCCATCGAGTCGGCCGATGTGCCGGCGTGGAAGGCCACGGCGCTTCCCTCGGCCGGCGGCATAGTGCTCGAGGACTCCGGAAAAATCCTCACCCGGGACCCGATCGTCAAGGCCGCACCCGCGATCGGCGCCGGTACCTACGTCCTGACTTCCAGCTGCGACGGCGGCGGCAAGGCCTTCTTCAAGGTTTCCCTTGACGGCGCCCCGCTGAGCGAGGCCGGGGCGGCCTGCAACGGCAGCCGCGAGACGGCACGGATCAAGGTCCCCGCCGCCGGCACGCTGGAGATCAGCACCTCCAGCGTCGATGCGCCGCTCATTTACGCCTACCAGCTGGTGCCCGCGGAGTAGCAGCCCTCATCCGGCGCGGCGGGTGCGCCGGGACTTGCGTTCAAGGCCCCCGCCGCTAGGCTCGGTGCATGTCAGCTACTGGGGGTATGCACTGGACGGTCCGGGCTGCGCTGTTGCTGGCGGTGGCCGCAGCTGCCACGGCGCTGGCCGGGTGTGAATACGCCGACGACGTCGGACTCGCACCGGCCGCTTCCGGCGGGCCCGCCCGGTCATACCCGGCCAGGCCGCCGTTGCCCACCCGGGACCCGGAACTCCTCGCCGCCGAGACCCGCAACCTGTCGGAGCTTGGGGCCATGTTCGGCGACGCACCGGACGGGCTTCTGGTCGGCGGATCGGGCGGGCTCGGCGACACCAGCGGCGGAGGATTCTCAACCTCAGGCACCGTCACCCGCACCGGGGAATACAAGGTCAGCGCGGCCTGCCTCGGGGCACCGGATGCTCAGCTGTCCGTCACTCAGAACGCGCGTCAGGGCGGCACGCGCCTGGAGCTCAGCCTCGACTGCGGCAGCGTCTCGGAGGCGCTGGTCAACTTGGAAACCGGGACCGTGTCCGCCTCCCTCCTCCGGTATGGCGGCGGCGTCCCCGGGCCCGGAACGGGCGCCGTCGCAGGTATCCGGATCAGCCTCAACGAACCCGGCCAATAGGCATCAGCGGGCGCTTCCTTCTGCCGCCGTTCGGCTCTGGCGCCGGGGCACGGCCGGGGTTAAAGTCAGCGCATGACCAAGGTTCCGGCGTCGACCGCGGCCCGGACTCGCAAGGCATCCGCCGTGTGGCTCTCGCTGACGCTGGCCATGAATGTGGCCCTGGCCGGCTGCGCCTACGAATACGACGACGGTTTTGCCGGCGGGACGGCGTCTGCGTCCGCCCCGCCGTTCACCGATGCCGCCCTGCCGCAGGATCCTTCGACGAGATTGCCGGTCTCCGGGGCCGAACTGGATGCGTGGCTGGCGCAGGTGCTCCCCGCCACCGAGGGCCAGGTGTTCCACACCGGCTACGGCACCCTCGCGGCCGATGAGGAACGGGAGGAGACCACTTCGAACCTGCCCGCGGGCAGCTACGCCATCACCCTGGCCTGCCGGAGCCCGCGGCGGGTGTCGTTCAGCGTGCGCCACGACGACGTTGAACTGGTGGACCTCCGCCTTCGCTGCGGAAAGTCGCGGGTGAACGTGGTTTATCTGCCCGCCGATTCAGTTGTCACCATCACGGTGGAAGCCAACGCCGGAGCCAACTTCGCCTACCGGGTGAGCCGCATCTGAGGTCCCCCTCCGGTCTGCGGACGCAGACGGCAGCACGTCAGGCCGCGGGGGTTCAGGCCCCGGGGTTCAGGCCCCGGGGTTCAGGCCGCGGGTGTCAGGCCGCGGGCGTCAGGCCGCGCAGCCGTCCGGGCAGCGGAGCGTCTCCGGGCTGGAAGCGCAGTCCGCGCAGTAGAGCGTGAGCGTGCGGCAGGACGAGTTGGAGCAGTTCTCAAACTTGCTCGTGGGCGCGGAGCAG
>DASWAW010000618.1:0-1731 GCA_036390955.1 Arthrobacter sp. | reverse complement strand
AGTAGAACAACAGTGCAACATGTGAACATTTGCGGTACTGTAATTCCCAACACCCGGCCCGCGGCCGGCGCCCCGTGCGTCCCCGCCCGCCGAGTGCCGTTGTCAAAGGAGCTATACGGATGAGCAATCGAGCAGAGTCCTATCTTGTGGGACTGATAGGCGATGGCGTGATGCCATCCCTGACGCCCCTGATGCACGAACGCGAAGGCGATGTGCAGGGCCTGCGGTACCTCTACCGCCCCATCGACCTCACCGAGCTGGGGCTTCCCGGCCAGAGCGTCGGTGAACTCCTGACCGGGGCCTACCGCCTGGGGTTCAACGGGTTGAACATCACCCACCCGTGCAAGCAGCTGGTCCTGGAACACCTGGACGAGGTCTCTCCGGATGCCCGGCGCCTCGGTGCGGTGAACACGGTGACCATCCGGGACGGCCGCTTCGTCGGGCACAACACTGACTTTTCCGGGTTCGCCTCCGCCTTGGCCACGGGCCTGCCGGGAGCCAAGCTGAACCGTGTGGTGCAGCTGGGTGCCGGTGGTGCCGGGTCCGCCGTCGCCTACGCCCTGCTCACCGCCGGGGTCCGGGAACTGGACCTCGTGGACACCGATCCGGTCCGCTGCGCGGCACGCGCCGCGGAACTCGCCGGTTTCTTCCCGGACCAGCTGGTCACCGCGCGGACGACGGCGGAGCTGCCGCAGCTGATGCCGCTGGCCGACGGGCTGGTGCACTGCACTCCCGTGGGCATGGCCGCCCACCCCGGTGTCCCGCTGGACATGTCCCTCGTGGCACCACGGCACTGGGTTGCGGACATCGTGTACCGGCCGATCGAGACCGAGCTGGTCCGCCAGGCCCGGGCCAAGGGCTGCGACGTGCTCGACGGCGGCCGGATGGCGGTCGGGCAGGCAGCGGATGCCTTCCGGATCTTCACCGGTCTGGAAGCCGACGCGGACCGGATGCGCGCCCACTTCCTGGAGCTCGTCGCCGCGGAAGAAGTGGCCGCCTGATGCGGACCGGAATCGCCACCGTCTGCCTCTCCGGCACCCTGCGGGAAAAAATGCGGGCCTGCGCCATTGCGGGCTTCGACGGGATCGAAATCTTCGAACAGGACCTTGTCACCTCCCCCCTGAGCCCGGAGGACGTCCGGAAGATGGCCGCCGATCTGGGCCTGACGCTGGACCTCTACCAGCCGTTCCGCGACTTCGACAGTGTGCCCGGGGACCTGCTTGCCGCGAACCTGCGCCGGGCCGGGGCAAAGTTCGCGCTGATGTCCCGCCTTGGCATGGACACCATCCTGGTCTGCTCCAACGTCGCCACCGCCAGCATTGATGATGACGGGCTCCGGGCGGAACAGCTCGCCGCCCTCGCAGCGCTCGCCCAGGACCACGGGGTCAAGGTGGCCTACGAGGCCCTCGCGTGGGGAAAGTACGTCAACGACTACGAGCACGCCCACCGCCTCGTGGAAACGGTGGGCCACCCCAACCTGGGGACCTGCCTCGACTCGTTCCACATCCTCTCCCGCGACTGGGACACCGCCCCGATCGAATCCTTCAACCCCGAGAAGATCTTCTTTGTCCAGGTGGCCGATGCGCCCAAGCTGTCCATGGACGTGCTGTCCTGGAGCCGGCACTACCGGGTGTTCCCGGGCGAGGGGCAGTTCGAGCTCGCCAAGTTCCTCGGCCACGTGGTCCGGGCCGGGTACACCGGGCCGGTTTCCCTGGAGGTCTTCAACGACGT
>DASWAW010000617.1:0-2156 GCA_036390955.1 Arthrobacter sp. | reverse complement strand
CTTCACCCAAAGGAGCCTATCCATGGCGCTTATCGATGCCATCCACGCCCGCGAGATCCTCGATTCCCGTGGCAACCCCACCGTAGAAGTTGAAGTCCTGCTCTCGGACGGCCAGATCGGCCGCGCGGCAGTTCCCTCCGGCGCCTCCACCGGCGAGCACGAGGCCGTTGAACTCCGCGACGGCGACAAGGGCCGTTACCTCGGCAAGGGCGTCCAGAAGGCCGTCGACGCCGTCATCGACCAGATCGCCCCGGCCCTGATCGGTTTCGACGCCACAGACCAGCGCAGCATCGACCAGGCGATGATCGACCTGGACGGCACCGCCAACAAGAGCAAGCTCGGCGCCAACGCCATCCTCGGCGTGTCCCTGGCCGTTGCCAACGCAGCCGCGGCCTCCGCCGACCTGCCGCTCTACAAGTACCTCGGCGGCCCGAACGCGCACGTCCTGCCCGTGCCGCTGATGAACATCCTCAACGGCGGCTCGCACGCCGACTCCGACGTCGACATCCAGGAATTCATGGTTGTCCCGCTGGGTGCCGAGACCTTCTCCGAAGGCCTGCGCTGGGGCGTCGAGGTCTACCACGCGCTCAAGGCGGTCCTGCAGGCCAAGGGCCTGTCCACCGGCCTCGGCGACGAAGGCGGCTTCGCGCCGAACCTGCCGTCCAACCGCGCGGCCCTGGACCTCATCCAGGAAGCCATCCGGAACGCCGGCTACACCCCGGGCCAGGACATCGCCCTCGCCCTGGATGTTGCCTCCTCCGAGTTCTTCAAGGACGGGGCCTACCAGTTCGAAGGCAAGTCCCTCAGCTCCACGGAGATGAGCGCCTACTACGCCGAGCTCGTCGCCGACTACCCGCTGGTGTCCATCGAGGACCCGCTGGACGAAAACGACTGGGAAGGCTGGAAGACCCTCACCGACGCCATCGGCGACAAGGTCCAGATCGTCGGTGACGATCTCTTCGTCACGAACCCGGAGCGCCTGCAGACCGGCATCGATTCGAAGACCGCCAACTCGCTGCTGGTGAAGGTCAACCAGATCGGTTCCCTGACCGAGACCCTGGATGCCGTCTCCCTCGCCCAGCGCGCGGGCTACACCACCATCACCTCGCACCGCTCCGGCGAGACCGAGGACACCACGATCGCTGACATCGCCGTTGCCACCAACGCGGGCCAGATCAAGACCGGTGCCCCGGCCCGTTCCGAGCGCGTTGCCAAGTACAACCAGCTGCTGCGCATCGAAGAGGAACTCGACGACGCCGCACGCTACGCCGGCCGCAGCGCCTTCCCGCGTTTCAAGGGCTAGTAACCGCAGGAACCGCGAACCGGTGGCTATGGTGGAAAGACCATGGCCACCGGTTCCTTTTTTGGCGCCCCTGGCGGTGCCCACAACGGCCCCGTGCCGGCGCCCCGGCAGCCACCGGGACCAGCACTGAACGCAGCAAGCCGGCCGGGTGAAAACCCGGCATTACAGGAGTGACATGGCTACCCGTCGACCCAAGGTTCCCCGGGCCACGCCTGCGGCCCGGAAGTCTCCGGACACAGATGACGGCGGCGACGTCATCCAGGCTGATTTCGGCGGTTTCCGCGAGTCCCAGCCGCACGCGGCGGGCCAGGCCGGCCCGGGCCCCCAGGCTCCCGGCCAGGCGACCGGCCGCCCGCACGCCGACGGGTCAGCCCGGCAGGCCCCAACGCCGCCGGCCGCTGCCCGGCAGAACGCCGCCAAATCTGGCACAGCCAAGTCCGGCACGACGCCGGGCGCAGCCAAATCAGGCACAGCCAAATCGGGCACGACGCCGGGCACAGCCAAATCAGGCACAGCCAAATCGGGCACAACACCGTCAGGCACAGCCAAATCCGGCACAGCCAAACAGTCCAGGGGAGGCGCGGCGCAGGCGGGGGAGAACCTCGACCCCGTCCCCGCCAAGGCATTCTCCGGCCGGATGCTGGCGCTGTTCGTCGTCATGATTGCCATCACCATCATGCTGGCGCCCACGGTCAAAATCTTCTTCGAAAAACGTGCCGAAATCGCCGCACTACAGGCGGACATCTCGGCCAAACAGTCCCAGCAAAACGACCTTCGGCGCCAGGTCACCCGGTGGCAGGACCCGAACTATGTGAAGCAGCAGGCCCGCGACCGCATTAACATGGTTATGCCC
>DASWAW010000616.1:0-2075 GCA_036390955.1 Arthrobacter sp. | reverse complement strand
AATCGGCGGGATCTCCATCCGGCTGGTGCGGAAGGTGGACGAGAACATCGACGCCCTCGTGGACACCGCCCGCTACAACACCGCCAAGGATCCGGAGAACCTGGACCTGGGCATCCTGGACGCCCTCGACGAAAAGCTCTCAGAGGCACTCTCCGAACTGCGCCTGCTCAAGGATGAGTGGGAGATCGAGCAGATGAAAACCGCCGTCGCCGCCACGGTGCAGGGCTTCACCGAGGTCGTCAAGGCCCTGCCGCGGGCCCTCACCCACCAGCGCGGCGAGCGCGTGGTCGAGGGCGCGTTCTTCGCCCGGGCCCGGGAGGAAGGCAACGAGCTCGGCTACGACACCATCGCGGCCGCCGGCAACAACGCCACGGTGCTGCACTGGACCCGGAACACCGGCCGGGTCAACGCCGGCGAGCTGCTCCTGCTCGACGCCGGGGTCGAGGCGGACTCGCTCTACACCGCCGACATCACCCGCACCCTGCCTGCCAACGGCACGTTCTCCGCAATCCAGCGCAAGGTCTACGAGGCCGTGCTCGACGCCGCCGACGCCGGCTTTGCCGCCGCCCAGCCCGGCACCAGGTTCCGCGACATCCATACTGCCGCGACCACCGTGCTGGCGGAACGGCTGGCAGCCTGGGGACTTCTGCCGGTCTCCGTCGAGGAAGCCATCAGCGCCGAAGGCCAGCAGCACCGCCGCTGGATGCCGCACGGCACCAGCCACCACCTCGGCCTCGACGTGCACGACTGCGCGCAGGCCAAGCGCGAACTGTACCTCGACGGCGTCCTCACCCCCGGGATGGTGTTCACCATCGAACCCGGGCTGTACTTCAAGGACGAGGACCTCGCCATCCCCGCGGAATACCGCGGGATCGGTGTCCGGATCGAGGACGACATCCTGATGACCGCCGACGGTCCGGTCAACCTCAGCGCGGCCCTGCCCCGCAAGGCGGACGACGTCGAGTCCTGGATGGCGGGCATCTACCAGGAAATGGAAGGCCAGACGGCGTAGTTCCGGGCTTCCCTGCATGCAGAAGGCCTCCGCCCGGATCATCCGGGCGGAGGCCTTCTGCGTTACCTTCTGCATTAACTGTCAGTGCTGCTGGCCGCCCTGGTCGGGATCCTGCTTGGGCACGTCGGTGACCCGGACCCCGTACTGCGGGCGGCCGTCCGGCAGGTCCGGGTAGGCGAATCCGGGCGTCTTGGGGGCCTCTTCCGTCTCCGCAGCGGTATGGGCAGGCTCTCCCGGCTGGTGGGCAGAATCTGGCTGCTGGCCCGCGACCGGCTGCTGGCCCGCGGCCGGCTGGTGGCCGGGCTGCCCTGCACCGGGCTGCTGTGCACCGGCTTCGGGCGTCCGCTGGCCGTAGGGGTCGTTCCAGCCCGCGGGGCGCTGCGGGGCAGCATGGTCCTGCTGCTGGGGCCCCTGCCCGGGACCTGGCTGGTAGGGCTGGTGCTGGTAGTCGCGCTGGGAGTAGCCGGCCGTCCCGGCGGACGCCGAGGCGTCATGCTGGGTCATCGGAAGCTGGTGCAGCAGCCGCCGCGCCTCGTTCGCCGCTTCGAAGGAAACCACGACGTCGTAGTTGGTCGCCACCACCTGGCTGGTGGAGGTGAAGTCGCGCTTGCCCCGCTGCATGGCGTAGGTGACAATGCCGAACAGCATAAAGAACGCCGCGCCCATCAGCACCGACGTCATGATCGAGAAGGCGCCGTCGGTAGTGGAGAAGAAGGAGAGCATGATCCCGACAAACAGGCCAAACCACATGCCGCTCAGCGCGCCCGAGAGCGCAACCCGCGGGTAGGTCAGCCTGCCGGTGACCCGCTCCACCATCTTCAGGTCGTTGCCGACGATCGAGACCATCTGCACCGGAAACTGCTGGTCCGCGAGGTAGTCCACCGCCTTCTGGGCATCCAGGTAGGAGTTGTAGGAACCAACAGTGTCGCCCTTGGGGACACTGCGGGCCTCGTCCGGGCCGTTGGGGGCGCCAGCCCTGGGAGCACCAAAAATGTTTGACATACGACCATTCTTACCTATCCGGCTGGGCAGCGGCTGTAAATTCAGCTAAAAGAGAGCGGAC
>DASWAW010000615.1:0-5602 GCA_036390955.1 Arthrobacter sp. | reverse complement strand
CCCACAGGCGGACAAATCCCACTCAAAGACACCCTTACAGGGGCCAGTCACATCGTGAGTCACACCCGCGGGGCAGAACGACCAGTACCAACTCTGCCAGCCAGTCCCAGACCAGCCACCACAATCCTCACAGTCACATCGGGCCCATGTCCGGGTCCGTCATGGGCCGGAAGTGACCCCGCGTTGGTGTTTCCCGCGTTTGGTGTTTCCCGCGTTGGTGTTGGACCGGCTGCGGGGCGGGCGGCGCATAGGCTGGTGCCATGACCTCTGCCGGCCGCTTCGCCCCCAGCCCCTCCGGCGAACTGCACGTCGGCAACCTCCGCACGGCCATCCTCGCCTGGCTTTTCGCCCGGTCCAGCGGCCGACGGTTTCTCCTGCGCGTTGAGGACCTGGACCGGGCCCGGGCCGGTGCCGAGGCGGAGCAGCTCCGGGACCTGGCCGCTATCGGCGTGACCTGGGACGGCGGCGTCGTCCGCCAGACCGACCGCGGTCCCCTCTATGCGGAGGCGATCGCCCGGCTGACCGCGGCGGGACTGACGTATGAGTGCTTCTGCACCCGCCGCGAGATCCACGAGGCGCCATCCGCGCCGCACGCCCCGCAGGGGGCCTATCCGGGCACCTGCCGGGATCTGTCCGCGGCGGAGCGTGCGGCCAAGCGCGCCGTCCGTCCCGCGGCGGTCCGGCTCCGGTCCGCGGTCACCGAAGCGACAGTGCAGGACGTGCTGCACGGCAGTTACACGGGCGTGGTGGATGACTTTGTGCTCCGCCGCAACGACGGCGTGACCGCCTACAACCTGGCAGTCGTCGTCGACGACGCCGCCCAGGGCATCGACCAGGTGGTCCGCGGCGACGACCTCCTGCCCTCCACGCCGCGGCAGGCCTACCTCGCCTCGCTGCTGAATATTCCCGTACCGGAATATGCCCATGTTCCGCTCGTGCTGAACGCCGACGGCGTCCGGCTGGCGAAGCGCGACGGCGCCGTCACGCTGGGGGACCTTTCGGCCGGCGGCATCCCCGTCGAGGAGGTGCGCGACGCGCTGCTGGCATCCCTCGGGCTTCCGGCCGGTCCGCTGGAGTCCGCCCTGGCCGTGTTTGACCCCGCCGCGCTGCCGCGGGAGCCGTGGATCTGGCCCGGGATGGCCGGGCCGGACGCGTAGGCTTGAACCATGTCAGAACCAGAGATCAGGGACGCGCACAGCCCGCAGCCGAGTTTTACCGTCGAGACAGCCAAGATCCTCGCCGAAGTGGCGCACAACCGCCAGAAGGACAAGCTCAAGCGGCCCTACCGCGAGCACGTGATCGCCGTCGGGGATGCCCTCGCGGACTTCGACGACGACATCCGGATTGCCGGCTACCTGCACGACATCGCCGAGGACACCCCGATAACCCGGCAGGCACTGCTGGACATGGGCGTCACCGAGCGCGCCGTGGACATCATCGAGCGCGTCACCAAGCGCCTGCACGAGAACCCTGACGACTACCAGGCCGGCATCCGCTACATCGCCGAGGACCACGACGCCACCCTCGTGAAAATCGCGGACAACGCGCACAATTCCCTCCCCGAACGTGTCAGGGCACTGGCCGAGAAGTGGCCGGACAAGCCGCCGGTAACCCGCTACAACGAGGCCCGCCCGGTGCTCTACGCCGCGGTTCCGGTGGAGGAAACCCGGAAAATCCTGGCCCGGATCAACCCGTGGCTGCTGGAGGAGCTGGACGATCTGCTCGACGAGGCGGACGACACCGACTACGAAAACCTCTCCTACGACGATGCCCCGGAGGCCGCGGCGTCCGTTCCGGAAGCGGCGGAAGCCCCGGCCGCAGGGTCCGAGCCACACCGGGACTGAGCCCGCGGCGGGAGCGGTCCGCTCCCAACCCGGGACCGCCGTCGCCCTCTCCCCAGCAACGCGGGGTCACATCGCGCCCATCCCGGGGCCCAACATGGGCGATACCTGACTCCGCAATGCGGTCGGAAGGGGGCGCGCCCGCCACAGCAGGCCGATGTACGCGAGATCGAAGAGGCTGCAGAGGATGCCGACGCCCAGGATCAGCGGCGAATTACCGTACCAGCCGAACACAATGGTGGGCGCCAGAGTCCCGATCCACTTTGCCACCGCGATCAGCAGGGACTGGCCGCGGGATCCGCGCCGCGCAACAAACAGCGCGATGAACAGTCCGGACATCAGCAGGTTCTGCAGGAACGCCGCATAGCGCGGGGCGTCGCCCCACCCGAACTCGACCACGAACAGCAACTGAACTGCGAAGGATGTCACGCCCAGCAGGAGTGCCCAGCCGATGAAGAGCCGCCGCGTCACCCAGGCCGGCAGCTCGGAGCGGCCGAACCTGAGGAAGGTGTACACAATCACGACGTCGGCGAGTCCCCACGCGATGTTGAAGATCCCTTGGGCGGATATTCCGGTCGCAACGGAGCGGGCGGCATAGATGGTCTCCCAGGCGAAGTTGAGCCCGAGCGCCGCCGCCGGGATCGCGTAGGTCCTGTCCCTGAACCCGATCCGGATGGCATCGACGTAGACCGCAGTCCAGGCCAGTCCGCTCACAATCGTCAGGAACAGGACCACGGTTTCCTCTCCGGCTCAGTACTCGAAGCAACGCGGAGTCACTTCCGGCCCATCCCGGGGCTCACCATGGGCGACATCTGACCCCGCGTTGCAGTAGTTGCAGTAGGAGTTAGACCCGGCCCAGGGCGTCGATGTCCTCGAGGAACTGCTGGTGGACCTCGTCGCTGACCGTGGTCCGGGTGTCGGCGATCGCGTCGAGGTAGTCCTGCGTCGCGGGGCCCTTCCGGACGGCGTCGCGGATGGACGCGGTGGGGCTGGAGGCCAGCCCGCCGTCGTCGTACACTGCCTTCTCCAGCGCACGCTGGGACGCGCTCCGGGCCGCGTATTCGATATCCGCGGGGGAGAAGCCTTCGGTCCGGTCCACCAGCAGCTCCACGTCCACGTCGTCCACGACGGTGGCGGGAATGAAGCGCTGCCACATGGCCTCGCGCGCCTGGCGGTCGGGCAGGCCGATGGGGATGACGTAGTCGAAGCGGCCGTGGCGCAGGAACGCGGTGTCCAGGGCGCGGATGAAGTTGGTGGCGCACACCAGCAGCCGGCCGGGCTGCTCGCGGAAGGCCGGGATGATCTTGAGCAGTTCGTTGGTGACCCCCTGCAGCGGCGACGGCGGTTCGCCGGACCGCTGGGAGGCAATCTCCTCCACCTCATCGATGAAGACGACGGCGTGTTCCAGCTCGGCGATCTCCAGGAACGTCTCGCGCAGCGCCCCCGCGAGGCCCTTGGGGTCGGAGGCCAGCCGGGAGGGGAAGACCTCCACGAACGGCCATTCGAGGCGGGAGGCAATCGCTTTCGCGAAGGTGGTCTTGCCGGTGCCCGGAGGGCCGAAGAGGACGACGGCGCGCGGCGGCACCACACCGTATTCGTCGGCGAGGTCGGCCTCGGCCAGGGGCAGGACCAGGCGGCGTTCCAGCAGTTCCTTCTCGTTGCGCATGCCGGCAACGTTTTCCCAGAGGTCGCGGGCCAGGATCCGGCCGCCGAGCTGGCTGAGGGGCTCCAGTTCCTGGCGCTGCACCGGGATCTTGCGTTCGAAATAGCGCAGGTTTTTCTTCAGCACGAAGCCGCGGCCCAGGAACGCCTCCACCCGCGTCTCGGATTCCGGCATGAGCGCGGAGAGCTTGTTCAGCCCGTGCGGCGCCATCCGGTTCTCGACGGCGGCCAGCAGCGAGGTGCCGATCCCGCGGCCGCGGTATTCGGGGAGGGTGGCGAGGAAGACGATCCAGCCCTGGTCGTGGGCGGCCCGCCCGACGGCGGCGCCCACGACCTGGTCGCCCTGTACCGCGACAACGGCATGGTCCTTTTCGCAGGAGGCCAGCACCTCGGAGAGCGCGTAGACCGGCTCGACGTTGGTCGCCTTGAGGGACTCCCAGAGGTGCAGGATGCCGTCAAGATCGGCGGAGTGGAAATCCCTGATTCGCCAGTTGGTCATAAGGTGTCTCCCGGGTGGTTCGTCGCTGAGCCAGTGTGAATCTGTCCGTTGAGCATATGCGACCTGCCTCCGGGAGAGGTTGCGGGGACGTTGCGTTACGGGAAGACGGACGGCCGGAGGTCTACTCCGGATCTCCGCCGGCGCCCGCAGCGGGACGGGCGGCCACGAGCGGATACGGGCCCGTGAAGCCGTCGCGGACCGCGGCGATTTCCAGGATGCGGTGCCGGCAGAGGCGCCAGCCGAGCATCAGGGCCGGAACGATGACCACGAGGGACGCGATGGTCCACGTTCCCACGGGGGAGTCGAACGCCATGAGGACCAGCACCGCCAGGAGGAAGGCCAGGGTGATCCAGCCCGTGACGGGAGCGCCGGGCATCCGGAAGGCGGGCCGGAGCAGTTCCCCGCGGGCCGCGAGCCGGGCGAGCTGCATCTGGCACAGGACGATCATGGCCCAGGTGCTGATGATGCCCAGGGATGCGACGTTCAGGACGATCTCGAAGGCCTCGGCCGGGACCAAGGCGTTCAGGACGACCCCCAGGAGGGCCACGCCGGCGGTCAGGGCGATGCCGCCGTAGGGGACGCCGGCCTTGTTCATCCGGGCAGCGAATTTCGGCGCAGACCCCGAGACGGACATGGAACGCATGATCCGGCCGGTGGAGTAGAGTCCGGCGTTGAGCGAGGACAGTGCCGCGGTCAGGACCACGAGGTTCATGATGGCGTCCACGCCCTCGACCCCGATGGAGCCGAAGAACGTCACGAACGGGCTTTCGCCGGCCTTGTAGGAGCTGTAGGGCAGCAGCAGCGAGAGCAGCACGAGCGAGCCGACGTAGAACACCGCGATCCGGACGATCACCGTGTTGATGGCCCGCGGCATGATCTTTTCCGGGTTTTCCGTTTCGCCGGCGGCGGTTCCGATCAGTTCGATCGAGGCGTAGGCGAACACGACACCCTGCATCACCACGATTGCGGGCAGCAGGCCGTTGGGGAACATGCCGCCGTTGTCCGCGATCAGGCTGAAGCCGACCTCCTGGCCGGCGACGGGGGTGCCGAAGATGACGAAGTAGATGCCGACGATGAGGAAGGCCATGAGCGCCACCACCTTAATCAGCGCGAACCAGAATTCAAGCTCGCCGAACACCTTGACGCTGATGAGGTTGAGGCCCAGGACCAGAATGAGGGCGGCCAGCGCCCACGCCCACTGCGGTACGTCCGCGATGGGCGCCCAGTACTTTTTGAAGAAGTTCATGTACAGCGCGACGGCGGTGATGTCCACGATCGCTGTCATGGCCCAGTTCAGCCAGTAGAGCCAGCCCGTGACGAACGCGGCCTTCTCGCCGAAGAATTCGCGGGCGTAGGAGACGAACGAGCCCGACGACGGCCGGTGCATCACGAGTTCGCCGAGCGCGCGCAGGATCATGAAGGCGAAGAACCCGCAGACGGCATAGCTGATGACCAGGGCCGGCCCGGCGGTGGCGAGGCGGCCGCCCGCGCCCATGAACAGGCCGGTGCCGATGGCGCCGCCGATCGCGATCATCTGCACCTGCCGGGGTTTCAGGCCCTTGTGGTAGCCCTGGTCCTCGGCGTGGAGCGCCGCCTCGGA
>DASWAW010000614.1:0-12690 GCA_036390955.1 Arthrobacter sp. | reverse complement strand
CGGAAGACTGACCGGTGGCGATGGGCGAGGGGCGAAGCCCCGAGTCCCTCTTAATATGCCAACATCCCGGCCGCCCACATTCTCAGACCGACGTCGGCTATCGCCGGCCCTCAACGCACCACCTGACGGCGGCGCGGAAAGGAGGAAGCGGCGGGCGCTATCGCGCGGCCGGACAAGGCCAGGCGGGGTCCGGACCAGCAGCCGTCGACTTCAGAGGGCCTTACGGAAGAAGCGCCAAGGGAGAGGGACTGAGAGCGGAGGGCGGCCTGTTGGCGGCGTCCTTGGCCATGATGATGAGGTCGAGACGTTCGGCGGCGGCGATGGAGGAGTCCAGCAGGTCCCATTGGCGTTCGGCGAAGTCCGCCAGCCGGGCGCGCAGATCCAGCAGGTGGCCCAGCGGCATGGCAGAGAGCTGGGTGTCGGTGGCGTTCCGGGCTGTGGCGTAGGCGCGGCGTTCACCGTAGTGCTTGACGGTCCGGGCATGCCAGATGTTCAGGAACGCT
This sequence comes from Arthrobacter sp., assembly GCA_036390955.1. Classification (GTDB taxonomy): domain Bacteria; phylum Actinomycetota; class Actinomycetes; order Actinomycetales; family Micrococcaceae; genus Arthrobacter. The sequence goes on along the minus strand of DASWAW010000614.1, from coordinate 12,187 downwards.
GCGGCCGCCGTCAGGAAGCAGGCGACGGCCAGCACGAGCAGCCAGGGACCGGTCATCGCAGAATCACTGGCCCAGCGCGGCGAGGATGCTCCGGGCCGGGGCGAACAGGATCGGGACGGCGCCGACAGCGATGAAGGCCGCGCCGGCGATCCCGGCAATGCGGAACGACATCCGGTCAGCGACCGCGGCGGGGGAACCCGGACGGAACGTGACGGTGCTGATCGTGGCCGCGACGGAGGCGGCGGCGACCGCCAGGCCGATGAACAGCAGGGCGTAGGCGAGGTCCGTGGGGGAAGTGAAGTAGTCCATGCCTCACATGTGTGCGGAGCAGGTGCTTCCCGTCCCCGGCGTGCGGCGTCAGCGGCGGCCCTGTTTGGAGGCGATGACATGGTCGACACGGATGCCGGCGTCGATGCCGATCGAGAGCATGCCGGGGGTGCGGGCGGCGAAACGGGCCACGTTGGCATCCAGGTCGACGAGCTCGTCGAGGGACTTGGCGCGGAGCTGGTCGCTGCTGGAGCTGGAGATTTCGATGAAGGCGGCCTTCTGCTCCTGAGGTTCGTAGACGTAGAAGCGGAGCCCGAACGTGGTGCCGGCCGCAAGGGCGCCCAGGACGAGGGCGGCTGCGGCCACCGAGGCGAAGGACGTGGAGCCCTTCCGGGTCTTGGAGATGGTTGTCGGTGCGGAATCCTGGACGGGGGCAGAGGCATGAGTGGTCATAGACAAACATGTGTGCGGAGTAGGGACTGCCGCTCACCGGCAGCCAGGGCTACTGCCCGGTGGCGGTGAGCCTGCTGATCACGGGAACACGCGAGTATTCGACCCGGCGGCCGAGGAGGACGTCGTGGCCACGGGAATCCTTGCCGCGCAGCTCCGTCACGTCCGGGACCATAATGCGGATGACGATGTTGTAGCCGGGGGCGGTCTGCTGGAAGCCCTTGGCGGCGGCGAATGCGGCCGGGTAGTCAGCGTACGAGCCCCAGGACTTGAAACGGTTCTGCGGCAGTGCGGCGCCGACGTCGAAGAACTCGCCGTCCGTGAGAGCCAGCGGGAATGCTGCGATCTCCGAGTCCGGGTGGGCGGCGGCCGCTGACTCGTGGTCCGGGTAGACCTTCCCGCCGTTCTTGAAGATGGACTTGCCGATCGCCAGGTAGACGACCGGGGTGCGGGCCGCAGTCGGGGACGGCGCCGGGGTTGAGTCCCGGATGGCGGCATGGATTGTGTCTTCGGTGATGCCGAGCCGGGCCAGGATCTTCCCGGCCGTGGAGTCTGCCTGCCGGACCAACCCGGCGAGCAGGTGGTGCGGGCCGATGTGGTTGTCGCCCAGCATCAGGGCGGACCGGAGTGCGAACTCGAGGGACTTCTTCAGGTCCTGCGTAAACGGCAGATGGCCCGGGCTGGTGTCGTTGCGGCGCGTCAGGACGGAGACGGTCTGATCACGGATCGCTTCGGGCGTCACACCCAGGGCAGCGATCACTGCTGCAGCCTTCGGGGACTCGTCGGCGGACGCGGAGGCTGCGATGGCAAGCAGCATGTGGCCGGTGCCGATCTCCTGCTGGCCGAGGTCCTCTGCGCAATCCTTGGCGAGGACGACGACCGCGCGGGCGGTGTCAGTGAACTTCTCAAACACTGGCGGACTCCTTAGCCGGGTAGGTGCCACTGACTTTCGCGGGGAACAGAGCTTCGTCGAGGCCTGCGGTGCGGACAGGGTCTTTCAGGAAAGCGGTCCAGATGGTGCCGGCGTCGTCGGTGCCCTTTCGCAGTGAGTAGCCGGCGCGGGTCAGGATGTACGAACCGTCAGGAAGGTTGTCGGCTTCGGCGCGGTCCTGGACGAAATGGACCGGGACCGGCTCGCCAATTCCGAGCTCAATGGCGGTGACGATCTCGGCGTCGCCGACGGAGAGGTGGTAGCCGCCGACCGGGTAAGAGCCGAAGCCGTCGACCACGACGACGTCCCAGCCGCCGGTGTGGTTATTGAACGGGACAACGACGAGGCCGCTGGAGGGCAGCAGCAGGATCTTGCCCTGGGCCTCGTGCGAGTAGCGCAGCTTCGGGAGCAGCTTGCAGTAGTCGTTGGTGGAGATGCCGTCGGCGCGGGGATCGGGTGCATGGGTCATGGACCTCATGTGTGCGGAACACGGCGACGCCCTCACCGTAACTCTTGGCCCGTGGTCCGGGTCAGCATAGTCTGGCGGAGCCGGTCACCACCGGCACACCGACCATATGGGGGAGTCATAGTGACCACTGGAGTAGAGCACAAGCGCCTGGTTGAAATTTCCGTTCCGACCGAAGGCAGCGAAGAGAGGCGCTCCTACGTGAAGTGCCGCTGCACGATTGGCGCAGACCATGATGACCCGGAGGTGTTCATCAGCCAGTACGATCCGAACGAAGACGAAGACGAAGACGAAGACGCTGAGGATGAGGAAGGCGAGGCGCTCAGCGTCTACGACGCCGCCGACATCTGGGGGTCGAAGGGCCAGGACGAGGACTACATGTTCGGCTACAGCGAGGACGAACTGCGCCGGGCCGCCGACGACTGAGGAGGTCATCGGCCGGGCGTTGCGGAGTTCTGGCTGAGGCTTAGCCGGCGGTCAGGCGGACGGCGATTTCAGCCTGTGCCCAGGCGGTGGTCGTGCCGATGACGACGGATTCCCCGGCGGCCGAAACCGCGGTGACTTCACGCTGTTGCGGGGTAAGGATGATGACACGTCCGCCGGAGATTTCGGCGGCGGTGTTGGCTGCGGCCAGGTCGAGGAACCTGCGGTCCGGGTCGATGACGGAGCCGGTGATCACGCCGAAGCATTCGCCGCGGGCCAGAGTGAACCGGGCGCGCCGGACAATCTCCCCGTCCCGGGCGGCGGCAACGGCGCCTTCGGCATCCGTGTATGCCGTGAAGTTCTCGGGCCCGCTGGAGTCCGGTCCGTCTTCGATGATGTGGACCTCGACGGTGAAGGGGCCCTCCGGGTTGGCGGTCCTCGAGTCGTTGATCAGGTCGAGGACCCGGGCATGGATGACCTCCGCGGGGGCGCCGAGCTGGGCCAGCGCCAGTGAGCCGACGGATTCGTTGTCCGTGGTCAGTGCCGCCAGAATGTGCTCCGGGCCGACATGGTCTTCGCCCCCATCGAGCGAGAACCGGTTGGCGAGATCAAGGACGAGACGGGCACGGTGCGTGAACGGAATGTGCCCGGACGGGGTGTCGGTGCCGCGGCCGATGATCTCCACGATCTTCTCCTCGGCGGTGTCGCGGGTAATGCCGGCGGCGGCCAGTGTTTTTCCGGCGGGGCCTTCATCCTTGGTCAGTGACAGCAGCAGGTGTTCGGTGCCGATGTAGTTGTGGCCCAGCATCCGCGCCTCTTCCTGGGCGAGGACGACCGTGCGGCGGGCATCGGAGGCGAAGCGTTCAAACATGGGGTTCCTTCGGTCGGGGCGGCAAGGCGTCTGGACCTCATGTGTGCGGAATACAGAAGTGCCCTCACCGGAGAACCGGCAAGGGCGTCTTCGGCGCACAGCTTATTGCCCGAGGACGGTCACCCGTCTCTCGACATCAGTTGCGGACCATGCCGTCGTTGCCCCGACAGCGACCTCGGATCCTCCGGCGGTGACTGCCTTGACGTCGCGGGTGAACGGGATCATGAGGCACACGTGGGCGCCGGCGGAGTCGGCGACGTCGCGGGCGGTGGCGTAGTCGAGGTAGCGCAGGTCATCCCGGACGTAGGAATGGTCCCGGATGCTGAAGAACTCCCCGTGCCGCAGGGTGATCCGTCCGTCGGTGACGGATCCGGAGTCGCCGGCTGCCTGGACGGCCTCGTCGAAATCGAGATGGAGCGAGGCTTCGTCGTCGTCGGCGGTCCGGACGATGTAGACATCGGCCGGGGCCGGGCTCCCGATGCGGGCCATTACTTCACGTGCGTCCGCCGGCGTGTAGTCATCGGAAGATTCGATCATGGCGCAGAGTGCCGCCTGGACCTGGGCCGGGGTGACACCCAATAGCGGGTACAGCCCCTCGGTGTAGGTCTCGAGCATGGTGAGTCCGAACAGCAGGTGCACAGGAGTGACGAGCCGGTCGCCCATCCTGTGCCGAACGTGCCTGGCGTTAGAGATCAGGGTATGGGTCGCGGGAGTGAAGTAGATGCTCCCGTCGTGCACGACGCCGGGTCCGTGAACCTCAACAGCGGCTTCCCGTGCGGATCCCGTCGTGACGCCAAGAGAGGTCAGGGCCGTCTTTGCGGCGCCATCAGTGTGAGTCAGCGCAACGAGGAAATGGACGGGACTGATGCGCTGGTGGTGCATCGCCTCGGCTTCCACATGGGCGAGGTCGACGACCCGGATGGCGTCCTCGGTGAAGCGTTCAAACATGGGGTTCCTTCGGACAGGGGAGGATCAGGACAGGACAGTGATGCGGGATTCGAGCGGGACCGGTTCCCAGACGATGGTCTCGGCGAGGGTCACTTCGATGCCCGATGCGGTCTCGGCGGTGACGGCCTTGACCTGCGGGCTGACGATGTAGACGCGGGCGCCGGCGGCGGCCGCCGCGCTCCGTGCCCGGTTGTAGTCCAGGTACCGGCCGATACCTTCGACCGGTCCGCCCTCGAGGCAGACGAAGTATTCGTTGCGCTCCAGACCGAAGCGGATCTCACAGACGTCTACGCCGGGTGCCGCGTCGGCGGCGGCTTCCTCGGCGGTCTCCCGGAGCGGGTGAGTGTCGTAGCGGCCGTCCCTGGCGACAGCGGTGAAGCCCTGGAAGATTCCGCCGCCGGTGTAGGACCGGGCGAAGTGGGCGCCGACCAGCCGGCGGATGACACCAGGCTTGGCGCCGAGCGCGGTCAACACCCGGCAGGCCACGGAGTTTTCGGCTTCCAGGAGGGCGAAGATGAGATGCTCGGGGCCGATGTAGCCGTGGCCGGAGCGGAGGGAGATTTCGTTGGCCTGCTGCAGGATGGTCCGCGCCCTGGGTGTGAACGGGCTGTGCCCTTCCGGGGCGACGTTCCAGCGGCCGACCAGCTCGATGATCTTCCCGGTGACCGCCTCGTAGGTGATCTCCAGTTCGGCGAGGGCCTGGCCGACGATGCCGAGGTCCAGGACAAGTCCGAGAAGCAGCGCCTCGGAGCCGATGTAGTTGTGGTTGAGGGTGCGGGCTTCGCGCTGGGCGAGGACGACGATGTTGCGGGCGTCCTCCGTGAAGCGTTCAAACATTGGGTTCCTCCTGGATCTGGTCCTGGGTGCGGTCGAGCCAGTCACGGAGGGCCTGCTCGGTGTGCCAGCCGCCGGTGTAGCTGTTGTCGTTGCCGCGCACGTAGTCGTACAGCGCGGGGTAGCCGGCGGGGCCATCGAATTCGACCAGATGCAGCGTGGTGTTCCCGCAGGATTTGTAGGCCGAGCAGCACCATCGCTTGATGGTCTGGGGCAGATCGCTCATGGAGTTTTCCTCGTGGTTCCTTCGGGCAGGGGCGGTGTGTCTGGACCTCATGTGTGCGGAACGCAGAAGCGCCCTCACCGAGTGACGGTGAGGGCGCTTCTGGAGGAGCGGGAAGGGATCAGGCGGAGAGGACGAACTCCGCTTCGAGGACCGGGGCCGGGCCGGAGGCCAAAGCTTCGATCATCAGTTCGGCGATCCGGTCCACGGCCGTCTTGGTGGCCACGCCGCAGCGCAGCATGGCCTGGCCGCTGACGGAGGTGCGGTCTGCGCAGAGGGCGAGGCCCAGGTGCTCGGCGCCGATGTAGTTGTGTCCGATGTTCAAAGCCATGATGAACGCCAGCTCCAGGACCTTCTTGGCGTCCGGGGTGAACGGGATGTGACCCATTGGGGCGTTGAAGCCGGGGCCGATGATGGTCATGACCTGCTCGCGGACGGCGTCGCGGGTGACATCCAGACCGGTCAGGGCGCGGCCGGCAATGCCGGAGTCGCGGGTCAGGGCCAGCAGCAGGTGCTCGGTGCCGACGTAGTTGTGGGAGAGCGCGCGGGCTTCCTCCTGGGCGAGAACTACGGCCTGGCGGGCGTCGGCGGTGAAGCGTTCAAACATGGGCTGTCCTTTATCGGGGAGGTGTCGTAACCCCATGTGTGCGGCAAGACCCGTTCCCGTCACCGGCCGCGTCAGCTCGCGGGTTCGGCCCCGGCCGACACCGCGGGGCCGAGGAATTGCGCATCGGACTCGGCGGCGCGCAGGGCGTCGTCGATGACCCCGGTGATCCGGTGTTCGATCGGTCCAGTGGTGACACCGTGGGCGCGCAGCACCCGGGCGGCCAGGCCTTCGCGTTCGGCCGCGACCCCGTACAGCAGGTGTTCGGTGCCGGTCGTGTCGTTATCGATCCGCCGGGCGAACCGGACGGCGAGGTCCACCGCGAGCTTGGCCCGGGGCGTCAGGTGCAGGACCGGGCCCCGCCCGCGCGCGCCAGCGGCGACGACAGCCCGGACGTCAGCCTGGATGGCCGCGGCGCTGGTGCCGAGGCGTTCAAGGATCCGGGCGGCCGCGGTGTCCGGGTTATCGGTCAGGGCCAGGAGGAGGTGCTCGGGGGCTACATGGTGGTGGCCGAAGAGGCGCGCTTCAGCTTTGGCAAGGACGATAGCAGTGGTCGCATCGTCATCGAATTGCTCAGGCATACCGGCCCTTTCCGTGCCTCAGGCGCTCAAGCGCAGGGAGTCGTGAATCGCGGCCCGCAGGTCAGTGTCGGCGGCTTCGCATTCCACAGCGTACGCGGCCAGCAGCTCGAGGCCTTCGTTGGCTTGATAGAGCTCCATGGACGTGTCGCCGCAGGTGTCGACGACCCGGTCCGCGTGGCGGGCTGCCTTGCGGGCGAGCTTCGCGGAGAGGATGACCCGGCGGGCGGAGTCAAGGTAGCCGGAAGGTTCGCCGGCGTTGATGAGCTCCTGGATCCGGTCGGCGACCTTGTCGCTGAACTTCACGACCTCCCAATGGCCCCGGACCACGGAGGAGGCCCGGATGCCGTCATAGAGTCCGCGGACGTACGCCAGGTCCACCGGGCGTACGAGGGAGGCGGTCACCGCTCGGACTCGGAGAGGCGGAGCCGGTCAGCGATGGCCTGCGGCTGCCAGGTGAGGGATTCGCCGACAACGACTTCTTCGCCGTCGGGGCCGGTCGCCAGGACATCAGAGGTGGTCGGGGCCATGATCTTGATTTCGGCACGGTACCCGCGCGGGACATTCTCGGTCATGGCCAGGTACGCGTCGGAGTAGTTCATGAAGCTGCCGGCGCTGATCTTCGCTGCAAGGCCGGCGCCGCGTTCGAGCTCGCGCAGGACGGTAAAGAACTCATCCTCGGCGACGTTGAACTCGACGGCGCGCAGCGGCGCCCGGCGATCCCCGTCCTTGCGGCCGATCGGGGCGGTCGGGTAGACCACGGACTTCGGGTGCGGGCTGAACGCATCCGTTCCGTCAGGCTGGCGGGCGGTGTCTTTGGGAAAGATGTTCATGTGGCCGGTAACGATGGACGTTACGGGCTCTGGCTTCTCGGTGCTGGTCATCGGGGCTGCTTTCGGTATCCGGGAGGGGTCGGGCAGGTCAGGTCAGGCAGGTCAGGCGGCGACGGGCTCTTCCTGACCGGGCATCAGGACCCACGGCATGTAGCGGGTCCCGCTGAACACGAACGGGGTCCGGGCCTGGGCTCCGGTGCGCTCCAGGTAGCGGTGAACGGCGGAGCCGACCTCGGTGACGGCCACCGGGACACGGCCGGAGCGGGCGGACGCAGAGAGGGCAAGGTTCATCAGCCGGAACGCGACCGGGGTGCCGCGCCAGGACGGATCCACGAGCAGGGCACCGATCTCAATGGCTTCCGGGATGTGCTTGTCCCAGGAGACTCCGACCCGGCCCCACGGGAGTTCGCCGATGATGACGCCGCCGATGAAGCCGTCGGCGTGGGCGGTGATCGCGAACGCGGCGTGGCTGAGGCGTTCCGGGGTCAGGTACTTGCCGGCCAGGTGCTTGATCTCACCGGATGCCAGCAGTGCTGTCGGGTCCTCAGTGACGGAGTAGAGGATCTCGTGGGTGTTCATGGTGCGGATACTTCCTTTGCTGTGGTGGCCCCGGCGGGGTCATGGTCGGTGATGGTGAGCGCAACGACGTCGAGCACGTTGTCGTTTTCGCTGACACGGTTCTTGGTGCGGGCGATGCCGGCGGTCATGCGGGCCAGCCATTCTTCGGTGACGTCCCCGCTGAGCCGGCGCCGTGCCGGGTCCGGGGTGCTGAGCGCGCCCAGGGCGAACCCGGCTGCACGCGGCGGGACAGGATGGCCCATCGGGGTTCCGGTGATCGGGTCCTGGTCGAGCATGGTCACGATGGCGACGTCGAAGAGTTCATCCTGGCCGGCCGCGGAGCGGGCCAGCTCTGCTTCGGTGATCCCTTCGGACCGGGAGCTGAACAGGCCATCGACGCTTTGGGTGCCGCCGGCACGCCGGAGGACCGTGAAGTAGGCGGGGTTGTCCATCAGCTCACCGGTTCCCATTTGACCTCGGCGGGCAGCGCGACAGCCTCCGGGTCCGAAATCATCCGGTCCAGGCCGGCGGAAGGCCCGGCAAGAACGGTCAGCAGGGTCGGGGTCCGGACGTACAGCGGGGTGTCCGTGTCATCGACGATGATGCTCTGAAGCTGAAGGCCCTCGACCTCGGAGTGCTGGGTGATAGTACGCATGGGGTTCATGTGTGCGGGATGGTGAGGAAACCTCCCCGTCAGACCTGAACGGTGCGCCGCTCCAGCAGATACGTCCACGGGTCGGTGCCTTCGGCGAGGTACGCGGCCGGATCCAGCTGGCGCAGGATGGCCCGTTTGTCACCGCGCGCAATCAGCCGGGCCTGCCCCTGGGCGAACTCGAGACGCTGCACGGCCAGGGCCACGGTCAGTGGCATGCCGGTGCCGGCGGCGTGCCGGATCTTCGCGAGATCGGCGCGGACCCGGGTGATCTCGCACTGGACGAGCGTCCCGGCAAAGGCGCGCCGGGCTTCAGGGGACGCAGGGGCGAGGGCTGCCTTGGTGCGGGTGAAACCAAACATGGCTGTCCTTCAAGCGGTGCTGATTAGTGAGAGCGGTGATTAGTGACGGGCGGCGGAGGCCGGCGCGGCCCCGTGGTCGAAGCGGCCGGCGATCGCCTCGGCGTTACCGGCTTCGATGAGTCCGGCCTGGACCTGGAGGCGTTCAACTTCTTCGCGTCGCGTGGCGACATCCGGCAGGCGCAGGGCAGCTGTGTCTTCTTTGGCCTTGCGGTGTTTCTTCTCCGCCGCGGCGAGGCGGCGGCGGGCGTCCTGAAGATCATTCTGCACCCGGGCGGCCGCGGCTGCCTGGGCCGGTGTCTGCGGTGCCGGTTCGGCTGCGCGGCGCCCGGACTTCTTGCGGGAGTGGCTGAACACGATTACCCGGCGTGGGCGGCGGGCAGCTTCCAGCCCCAGGTGGAGACTTCGGCTGAAGGATCCGTGGCGGCCCGGTGAAGATCGGCGATCCGGAACCGGTCAGTGACCTGGGAGGCTGCCGTGACGGGGGCGGGGCCCATCTCCAGTTCGTGCCGGACCGAGTCCGGGTCTCCGGCAAGGACCTTCGGGAGGTTGCCGGCCAGGGCGAGGACCTTGGCGCGGGCGTCATCCAGGTTCTGCGTGAGCTCGGCACCCGGGTGTTCCGTGGAGTGGAATTCCACGTACAGGTGGGTGTACTCCCGGCGCGCGGCGGAATATCGCTCGGCGGCCAGGTCGGCTGCTTCCTTGACTCCGCCCGCCGGGATTACGGCAGGGGCAGGGGAGGTGGCGGCGCGGGCGCGGAAGATTCCAGGCATGATGCTCCTTGGGGTGGACCGGGGACCCGGTCAAAGCATCATATGTGCGGAGCCGGCCAGGGCCGGTCAGCGACCCCCGTGTTTCCTGTCACCAGGGCTAGAGGACTGTGGCGCTTTCCGGGCCGGTGGCGGGACGGTTGATGAACCGGATGCGCTCCTGAATGGACGTCCTCCGCCACTTCGTGTTCTGGCCCATGATGACTTTCGTGCCGTCGGCGGTCAGGGCCGTCACGTCCTCGAAGCCGTCGGGGCCGATGATGTAGATCTGGGCCGCCCCGTAGTCGCCGGCTGTCCGGGCGCTCCCGTACGCATGCCGGTAGTCCAGGAAGTTCTCGCTGGGGTGGCCGGTGTAACCGTCGTTGTAGTCCCAAAACTGGAAGAATTCACCGTCGTTGAGGAGAAGCTCGACGTCGTCGATGCCGGTGCCAGGGCCGGCGGTCGGGTGGACGGTGCCGTAGGCGATGTTGAAGGGCTTGAACTTGAGCCGGCCGTCGGGACCGTAAGAGAAGAACTGCTCGAGGGTCCTGACCTGGCCGTAGAAGATTTCCATACGACCCATGTGTGCGGACCGGGCGGCTAGGCTGCCCGCGGGTATTTGGCCAGGAGATCTGTCAGGCGCCGGCCGGCGGTCCCGGTTCCGGCGTCGTGGCCGCGGACCCACTCATCCGGTGAGCGGCGGCGGGTCGGGGCGCAGAGCTCGGCGGCAAGCTTGTGCAGTTCGGCAATCAGGTCTTCATCCATGGCAGGGTTCCTTCGTAGTTGGTTGGCGGGTCAGGCGGCTTGGAGGGCGGGGCCCTCCGCGGACGGGTCCAGCGGGGCCCAGCCGGTGGCGTACAGGCTCCGGTGCATGATGCGGGCCCGTCCGGGTTTCCGGAAGAACATCCGCATGTGGTCATCGGCTTCGGCCAGATCATCCATCGGCTCGAGTCCGTCCCGCAGTGACAAGATGGCGTACGCCGTGGAGGCGGTCAGCCCGTCGACAGGCACCGGGTGCAGCCCAGACATGGGTTCGGGAGCAGGCCCGGGAAGAAGTTCAGGTGCAGGGATCCCGGCCAGGAGGGCCCGGAGGTCATCGGCGACGTTCCGGCGGGGAATGTCGTACCGGCCAGCGGACACCGTTTCGATGTAAGCCTCCAGGGCCGCCTGCAGTGAACTCATACGGGGTCGGACGCCGGGGTGGACTGCTGTGCGGCCGCTTGCTTTGTTGCTGCCTTCCGGGCTGTGTAGGTCTCGTCGAGGTCCTTGGTGATCCATTCCAGCGACTGCGCCAGCGCGTGACCATCGCGGTGCCCGGCGGTGTACGCCTGGCCGAGAGCTTCCCGGATGACGAAGACCGTGTTGGACGCCGAAGGGCTCGGGTCGGACATTTCGCGGACGATGGACTGGAGGATGTGCTCCAGGGAATTCGGCATCGGCGTGTATCCGGCCATCAGGAGCCAAGCACGTTCAGGGCGCGGCTGAGGAGTTCGTCGGCCACCAGGCCCATAGCCTTCTCGACGTCTTCCGGGTTGGTCGTCGGGTTGGCGCGGCGGATCCATTCCTGCGGGGTCAGGTCCACGATGGTCGTCCACTCGTAGTGGTCCGAAAGGACGCTGGCGGTTGCCCGGGCGTCCTTGGTGATCGGGGTGTTGATGATCTGGACCTGCATGATGGACAGACGGGACGGCTGCCGGTCGCGGGGAATCTCGACACGGACGGTACGGGTCAGGCGCGAGGCAAGGTGCTCGCGGCCGAAGCTGGTGTCTACAACGTTGGCGCTCATGGGAAATCCTTCAGTCAGGCGGGCAGTGCTCTTTCACCCCATGTGTGCGGCCATGTGGCTAACTTTCTCCGGCGCGCGGCTTTACCCGGCGTCGCAGGCCTTCGCAGCTGCTTTGCCCTCCGCCATGACCCGCCAGGACTTGTCCGGGTCCTCAAGGTCCCCGAAGCGCTGCTGGCCGGAGACGTCATCGCCGAGGGAGGCGGCGTGTTCCAGAATCGCGTCATGGCTGCGGGATTCGAAGATCCGGACTCCGTCCTGGAGCAGGAAGTAGAGCTCGGTCGTCAGGTCGCAATCCCAGCTGTAATCGACTACGTGCCGGCGGCCGATCTCCTCCTTGGAGATCACCTTCACGTCCCGGCGTTCACCTTCCCCGTACATGTGGTCGGCTTCGTAATCGTTGCGGGGCAGCGCAATGGTGTATTCGGTGGTTTCCCGGTAAGTAATGAAATCAGTCATGGTCCTAGCCTTCGATCAGAGTGAAGCGCGGTTCGTCCCCGAGATTGGCGCAATTGGCGAGCAGCTCGGACGACGTGAAGTAGTTGTCGGTGCCCATGCCGGTCCACTCGTTCTGACCGTCCCTCCGGCCGTAGAAGCCGAGGATGCCGGAGCCGCCGGCGGGGACCAGGCACAGAGCCTTGGAGGCTTCCTCCGAGTC
>DASWAW010000613.1:0-23333 GCA_036390955.1 Arthrobacter sp. | reverse complement strand
AGTGAGGAACACGGCCAGTCCCGGAGCCGACCCGCGCACGGAAAATACCAGAATTTGGCACTTTTCCGGCGATTTCAGGCGATTTGCGGTCAATGTGCCGACCAGACCCTAACGATGGCGACCCCCGGATGGGTCGTTTTTTGGCCAAAGTTCCCAGCACTGGCGCGGAATTTGAGGTCAAACAGCAAATGTGGCGACCGACCCACACTTGGGGAGGTACCCCTATAGGAGAGGAAGGGACCCCCAGGGAAGAGGTAGGTGAGGGCTCTGTGTAGTAGTAGTTAAATGGTTGGGTTGTTAGGTTCTATATATATAAGGGCCCTGCTTCCCAGCACTGGCGCGGAAAAATGTGGCGACCACGTGGTTGGTTCCTGTATGGGTCGGTGTGGGTCACTCGATTCTGCCACCGGCACCGAAATCCGGGGAGCCGGGATCCATCCGCCGCACACATGGTGGTTATGACAGCCACGATCACTCCCGTCTCGCCCAAGGATCTCATCGCTGCGCACAAGCGCACCGAGCGGACCATTGCCCTGACGCAGGGTTCCCCGACGAACCGTTCGACCTTCCCCGGCATCGGTCTGGAACCGACCGGCATGATCTTCCTGCGCGGCAAGCGCCTCACCTACCAGTCGATGAATTCGATGGCCCAGGACCTGGACCACGCGACCCTGACGATGCTGCTCTCGGACCCGGACAAGATCACCGTCATCGCCGATTCGGACACCCGCTACGCGCTGCAGGCCGTCGCCGAGACGGAGCCCACCGAGGGATACAACTCGATCAAGAAGCGGCTCAAGACTGTTGCCAGCCTCCCGGGATCAATGCGCCTCCCGGTTCTCACCGATGCCCTCTCCTACCGCTACTGGCTACCCGAAGGCCTCGACGAGGATTCACTGAGCGACTGGGCCGATGCGTTCGGCGCCAAAGGCCCGACCATGTCCCTGACGATGAAGACCCTCATCGAACTCGCCACCTCCGGCAAGCACCCCGAAGGCCTTGGCTACACGAAGACAATCACCTCGCTGCAGTCCACCGAAGTCCGGCTCATGGAGCAGTGCGTGTGGGGCAACATTTCATCCGACGTCCAGGTGTTCGGAATGCTTGAAAGCTACACCTCCAAGATCAACTCCCTCCGCACCATCGACCCGGGCTTGCTCGAGCTTCACGTCCTGGACGGCCGGGTCTGCCGGATCAAGCCCATGAACGTCGAGACCCGGACGTTCACCGCCTCCGTGTCCCAGCCGTTCAAGCTCAAAGAGGGCCGGGCGCTCCGCATGACGGACGGGCACGTGATCGTCGAGACGACCATGGAGTCGCTGCGCTACGGTGCCGGTGAGCTGCACGCCGTGTTCGAACAGCCGTCCTCCCGCGGCAAGGGTGCGACCCTGGTCGCCAGCGCCAAGAGCGGGGCCATGCCCCTGTACGTCACCGATGGCACCTTCGACATGCGCGCCAGCTTCCCGAAGAACAAGCGCTGGCTCTCCGGCAGTGTCGACCGGATCTCCGGCCGTGACGTACCGCTGGACGTCATCCTGGCCGGTGCCCCGGTCGCCTGAACGCTCCCACACTTCCGCCCCTCCCGCTGTGGCTGTCACCAACGCGGAAGGGGCGGAGCCATGTCTGGACCAGGGCGGACCAGCCGGGTAGGTTCCCCCGGGGCGCGGTGAGAGTTTTCCGGGTGTCGACGCATGCTTCCTGGCGCCAGCATCCCCGGAAGGACCCCTTGAACACCGCCACAGCCCCTGCCCCCGACGTCCTCGCCATCGAGGCTGTGCCGTTCAGCGTAGAGGATCACCTGCACGGCACCGTGGAGCTGCTGATGCGGCTCCGCGCCACCGACGCCGTGTACCCGCCGGCGGACGCCGGCCACACCCCCGAGGGCCTCACACTCTGGCTCCTGGACGGCATCGGGGCCGGCCACTGGGTCACAGTCGTCGACGGCGCCGTGACCGGGCACATCGGGCTCACTGCACCAGGCCCGCAGATGATCACTGCACTGGCCGACCTGGGTCACGTCTCGCCGGCATCAGCCGGGGTCCTGGAGATCGGCCGGTTCTTCACCGACCCCGCGTACCGCCGGACCGGACTCGGCGCCGAACTCTTCCGTACCGCGTGCCGGACTGCCGAAGAAACCGGACACCAGCCGGCCCTGTCTGTGCTCGCCGGGTCCGCGGGTGCCCGCAGCTTCTGCGCCGGCCACGGGCTGCAGGAACTCGGCTCTGTCATCGGCTCCCAGGGCCGGAGCATCGTCTTTGCCCGGGACCGGGCAGCGACCCGGGCCGACCGTTTCGAGGCCATGCGCGTTGGCCTGCTCAACCTGCTGAGCTGACCCGGTGCCACCGGTGAGGGTTGGCCTGGAGGCCGCACACATGAGATCCATGACGACCACGACACTCACCGACGAACAGAACCTGTACTTCATGGCCTGGCGCGCAACAGCGCTGCAGCACATGCCCTACATGGCTTCGGTCATCTTCGCGTTCCGCCCGGTAGCCACCACCGCTGTGGACACCTACGCGGTCGACCCGGGCCTGCGCCTCTACGTGAACTTCGAGAAGTGCATCCCGCTCGGCGCCGTCTTCAACGGCCAGGCCATCCTGCACGAGGCCTCCCACGTCCTCGCCGAGCACAACATGCTCGCGGACGTTTGCGGGGTCACTGACGAGGAACGCAAGGCTTGGAATTTGGCCGCCGATTTTGCGATCAACGATGATCTGCGCGACGCCGGGTGCGATGCCCTCGCCGCCCACGGTGTCTTCGCGGCCCAGATCGGTGAGCCCGACTACCTGACCCCGATGCACTACATGGACGTCCTGCGCAAGAAGATGCAGAAGTCAGGCAACAAGCCCAAGCAGGGCCAGGGCGCCCCCGGCACCGGCCAGGGACAGCCCCAGCCCGGTTCCGGCCAGCCCGGACAGGACCCCGCCCCGGTGAAGGGTTGCGGCTCCGGCGCCGGTGGCGAGAAGGGTGCCTACGAGCTTCCCGACAAGACCGCCGACGGCAAGGGCGACGCCGCCTCCCCGATGGAGAAGGAACTCGTCCGGATCGCGACCGCCGCGAACATCAAGAACCACCAGAACGCCCACGGTATCGGTTCGGTCCCGGGCGCCTTCTCCCAGATGATCGAGGAGTCTCTGGCGGAGTCTAAGACTCCGTGGGAGCAGAAGCTCGGCGCGTTCGTCCGCCGGTCCCTCGCGACCAAGGCCGGGAACTTCGACACCACTTACCGGCGCCGGAACCGCCGCCGGATGAACGAGACGCTCTCCAACGGGCAGGGCCGCATCGTCGGCCGCGTCATCGCCCCGGGCTATGAGAAGCCGGTCCCGATCGTCCACTTCTTCCGCGACACGTCCGGGTCGGTCAGCAACCACGACCTTGCCGTGGCCACGAACGAAGTCATTGCGATCTCCCGCCGCCTCGGTATCCGCGGCGACGAGCTGACCGTCAGCGACATTGACGTGAACGTCCACCAGTCCAAGAAGTTCAACGGCAAGGCATCCGTCCAGGAAGTCCAGGGCCGGGGCGGCACCGATATGCGCAACGCGGTGATCCACGCTTGCGAGCAGAAGCGCAAGCCGTCCGTGATCGTGATCGCCACCGACGGTGAAACGCCGTGGCCGGAAGCCCGCCCGTCGGTCCCGGTCGTGGTCCTGCTCGTGAACGTCCGCAACGAACGCATCAAGGACGCTGTGCCGTCCTGGGCACACCTGGTCGAGGTCGACTCCAATGTCTGAGCCGCTAAGGGTTTTCCACGGCTACCGCATCCCGGAGGGCACCTCCGTCATGGCCCTGGCGGAGCTGCTGCGGACCGCGTTCCTGCCGGTCCGTGACGCCATCGAGATCCGGGAGGTAGCTCTTCAGGCTTCCCGGATTCTCGGTGAAGCAGACCTGGCCGGCACCGCCAGGCCCGCGTCTGTCATCTTCGACGCCGTCCAGGCCCACGCCGCCCACGTCGGCCAGATCGTCCGTGGCGAGCACAGCTGCCCGCTGCCGACCGCCAGCGTCGCCGTCAGCGATGACCCGGAGACCGGCCAGATGTACGCGCTCCTGCACGCCCAGCACGCCGAATACGGCCGTGCCATGGACGACCACGCCATCGGCGACTACTTCCCGTACTGGGATGCAGCCGCAGACCTGCCCGAACACCCGATGGGCGTCTCCGCAGCGCAGTGGGCTGAGCGCCGCGACATCTGGACCCGCGTTCTGCGCGGGACCGACCCGGCCAACCCGGACGGGATGTTCCAGATCGCCCTGGGCCGGGCCAACCCGGACACTGACCTGCTCTCCCGCACCACCGAGGTCCTCGCCGTCATGCCGGATCTGAACGAGCGCGTCATCCGCGCCGCCAACGTTCTGGCCAGCGAGCAGGAATTCGATTCAATGGCCCAGCAGTTCGCGTTCGCCGCGTCCATGCCCGGGCACATGGAACGGTTCCGCACCACGTTCAAGCCGATCACCCTGACCGACCTGGCCGGGGGAGCCTCATGAGCGCCGTCCCGATGCCTAAAGCCCCGATGCACCGGTTCGTGCCGGCCGTCGTCGCCGTCACCGAACGCCGCGGCGTGACCGTGGCCGTGGACCGTCAGCCGAATTTGTGCCGCTGGGCCGTCCACACCACGGACGTCTCCGGCAAGGACATCCTGGTCACCGGCCCGCACCGGGACCAGGCCACCAACCCGTCCAACCGCGAACTCGCCGCCCAGATCAGCACCGCCGTCGCCTCCATCGGCGACGTCGACCAGGTCTTCACCTCCGACTGGGCCACCGCGACCCTGCTGCGCGCCAAAACGGCCCTGCCGGTCACCGACCTGTGCGCCCCGCCGGCATCGCTGGCGAAGGCCCGCAACGGCATCGCCGCCATCGAACGCCGCGCCGTCACCGGCCTGACTCTGGCGTGCGACGCATCCCGGGGCAAGGGCCGGAACGTCAACGGCTGCGGCTGGGTCCTCGCGTACGGCAACGGCGCCGACCCGGTCGTGGGCGTCTACACGGCCGTCTCAGACCACGGCGGCATCCGCGCCGGAGAACTGGCCGCCATCCGACGGGGCCTGCAAGCCACCCTGAACCTGCACCCCGTCCTGCGTGACGGCACCGGCACTCTCACCGTGCTGACCGATTCCAGGGCCGCCCTGGACCTCCTGGAGCGTTCCCGCACCGACGAGACGCTCTCCGGTGAGGACACCGACTCGATCCACGAATGCCGCCGCATCCTGGGTTCGGCCCGGGGCATCGACATCCGCTTCGAATGGGTCCGCGGCCACGACGGGCACCCGCTCAACGAAATCGCCGACCGGCTCGCCGTTCTGGCACGCCGGAACCGCGAAATGGGCATCGACGACGTCACTGGACATCGGATGGTGGCCGGGGTCCGTGAAGACGCCAAGGCGCTGTCCCTGGGGACCTGGCTGAACGCCAACCGCACTAAACAAGCGGCGGCCTGACCAACGGCAACACGCCGTGGCAGAATCCGGGAACCACAACGAAGGGATCATCATGGGGACACCCCAGACGCACAAGCTCGGTTTCGGGAACGGGACCATCAGGGAGAACGGCGACGGGACTGCTTCTTACTACATGCCGCTGGCCTTCACGCAGACGCTGCGGGTGAGAATCTCTGACATCTCCGGATTCGTTGTGACCGGCAGTGGAAAGGTAATGACGCGGACCTTCAAAATCATGGGCAACGGCACAGAGCTGGCCTCCACCGAGGTCAACCACGGTGCTGCCGAGAAGATTGAGGCTTGGTTCCGCGCGCACCCGGACTTCGCGTCCGCAACCCGGCCCGCACCAGCGCAGGCGTCCCCGCAGCTGGACGGCCGGCTGGTCGCCGACGAGCTGGTCAAGCTGGCCGGCCTCCGTGATTCCGGCGTCCTGACGGAGGACGAATTCGCCGCCCAGAAGGGCCGCCTCCTGGGCTGAAAGACGGCACCCGCCATCGCATCTGAGGCCCCGGAAAACTCCGGGGCCTTTTGTGTGCCCGGTGGGGAGAGGTTTCCATCACTCCGCACACATGAGGTTCAGAGAGGGCAACCGCCCGCAGAGACTTCTTGAAGGAGAACACGATGAGCACCGATAACCTCAACACCCCGTTCATGCGGGCCCTCGCGGCCGGCATTGCCGCCAACGTCCCGACCCTGATGTGGGGTGGCCCGGGTGAGATCAAGACCGCTTTCACCGAGAACGCCTCCAAGACCTGGGGCCGTGAATGCAAGACGATCGTCGGCTCCACCCGCGAAGCCCCCGACTTCCTCGGCGTCATGGTCGAGAACAACGGCACGATCAGCTACTCGACGTTCAACTGGGTCACGGAACTGAACGACGCCGCCCAGGGTCTGCTGTTCCTGGACGAGTTCAACACCGCCGCCCCGTCCACGATGAAGGGCATGCTCCGCGTCGTGCAGGAACGCTACGTCGGTGACGTGAAGCTCAACGATTCGGTCGCGATCCTCGCCGCCGCCAACCCGGTCGAATCAGCCGTCGACGCCTACGACCTCCCGGCCCCGATGGCCAACCGCATGATGCACCTTGACTGGGTTTTCCCGGAAGAGTTCTGGCTCGAAAACATCGCCACCGACTTCAAGAACGTCGTCTACCCGCAGCTGTCCTCCCTGCTGACCGGTGACGCCGTCACCCGCCGGGCCAACGTCGCCGGTGCCGTCACCGCGTACCACAAGCACAACAAGGGCCAGCTCAAGCCCGGCGTGCCCACCACCGACGGCCAGGTAGACCCGGTCAAGGCAGGTAAGGCGTGGGCCTCCCCGCGCTCCTGGTCCAACGTGATCGCCGTCCTGTCCCAGCTCGAAGCCCACGATGAGGAAGCGGCCCTGCTGGTCCTCAAGGGCCTGGTCGGCAACCACGCCATTGCGTTCATCGAATGGCTCAAGAAGGCTGACCTGCACGACCCGGCCGAGGTCATTGACAACCCGTCCATGGTGGACTGGAAGAACGAGCGCCCCGACCGCCTGTTCGCCCTCGTCCACGGTGTCGCCGCCCTGGGTCTGTCCAAGCCGGAACTGTGGGAAAAGGCCGCACTGGCCCTGACCGCCTGCGCCGAGAACGGCAAGGCCGACGTCGCCACCCCGAGCGCGGCCAAGCTGATGAACTTCCGCCCCGCCAAGGCAGTCATGCCGCTGGCGTTCCGGGATGCATTCGCCCCGCTGTTCTCCAAGACGATGCACACGGTCTCGGCCGCGGTCTAGCCCGCACCGCCAAGAGCCCGGTCCTGCCCTCCCAAAACGGGGGAGCGGTGCCGGGCTCTTGGCATGTCCGGGCAACTTTCCAACACGCTGCTGGACAAGATTTTGGACGGGGATCGCCAGCCGTTCAGTCGACGAGCCGCAGCCTCCGCGCGGCGGCCGGCCACGGGTGAAGGGTTTCGGCCCGGGTGAAGGTGGCGTGCCCGTCCGGGGTGTGAATCATTTCGACCCCGTCGTGGGTGCCTGCCGCGTGCGCAACGGCCGCCAGGACCAGGTCCACCACGTCCCGGTCCAGGCCCGAGAGGATGTCCCCGAGCACCGCCGGCGCTGCCCCGGAGAGGGTGGCGACCAGGCGCAGGAACCGCTGTTCGCCGCCGGAGAGGGCTCCGATATGGTCAGGGATGGCTTCGAAGTCGATCCAGGGCGCACCGTCCACGTTGGTCTGCATCCAGGCCCAGCCGTTACCGGTGAACCTGCCGCTGAAAGCGCGGATGAGCAGCTCGGTGGCGGCTTCTTCCGGGTAGGTGCCTTTCGCCCAGGCGCGGAGTTGTTCGTCGCGGTCCACGGGGGTTCCTTCCGACAAAGGGTACTTCCGTCAGTGTATGCCCGGGCCCCGACTCCGTCACCTGACCGGTTTGGAGCCATCGGTCCGTACTACTGTCACTCTGCCCGATGTGCCGCACACAGAGAGGCATGACCGATACTCTCAAGCCCCGTCAGCCCAAAGGCATCCCCGTCGGCGGCGAGTTCGCCGCCTATCGCTACAAGGAGCCCGGCTTCGCGCTGAAGTTCGCCAAGGACCGCCAGTCCATGGCCGAACGCCGCGAGCTGCTCCGTTCCGCAGGCTATATCCCGGCCACGACCTTGCAGGCGACCGATCTGCCGTCCACAACCGAGCACCGCGAGGAATGGTGGGATCGGAACGTGGTCGCCGCCGAATACCGGGCCTCCGGCAAGACTTACCCGCAGATGCCGGATGACAACACCCCGGCAATGACACCGGGCCAGTCCATGGGCGGGAACCGACGCACACACCGGATGAACTACAAGAACGGTGATGTCAGCCTGCGGATGCCGTCCGCGACCGCCATCAAGCGTTACTCCGGCGCCAACGGCAACCCGACCTTCGATGTGCCGGTCTCCGTCGCCATCCAGGGCGGTGCCCCCGTCCAGGGCTGGGTCCGTGTCACCAAGACCGGTCCCGACTCCTGGGAGGCCACCGCGCAGGGAGGATCCGGCCCGAGCGCTGACATCCTCTCCGAGTCGGTTGCCGCCGTCCTGGAATCCCGCCGCCCGTCGGTGGCCCTGTCCCGGGTCCCGGACCTCCTCGCTGCCCACAAGGCCCGTGAAGAGGCCAAGGGAGATCCGATGATCCCGGTGAAGTCCTCCTTCATTGACGCCATCGGCTACGACGAGTCCACCGGGACGATGGCCACCAAGATCGGCGAAAAGATGTACGGCCACCGCGTTTCGAAGGACTTCTTCGAACAGGTGAAGAACTCCGAGCGCCCCGGCACGATCTTCAACAAGTTCATCAAGGGCAACCCGGGCGCCGGCGTGCAGAAGTGCCCCAAGTGCGCCCGGTTCTTCACCCCGGCCCGCGCCCACGCGTGCCCGACGAACCACAAGCCCGAGTCCGGCCTGAACCAGGACTACACGGAGATGGCCCGAAAGCGCGCCGAAACCGTCGCAGCCCGCCGTTCCAACGGAGTCGACCCGGCCGCGGGCCTGAACCTGCAGCCGGCACCGGCCCCGGTGAACACCGCACCGGGCATCGGCGCCCAGCCGGTCCCGCTGAAGAAGACCGGACTCCCCGGCCGCCGGGCAACCGTCGCCCCCGAGCGGCTGGTCTTCCAGCACCTGGAAAACCCGATCCGGAACCGCGGCACATACAGCCAAGAGCTGACCGCGCTGAAGACCAGCGCCCGCGCCTACGGCTTCGACGTCGTCGGCAACGGGGTCGACGCCCGGGCTGAAGCCACCTGCGGCACCGAGAACTACCTGGCTGTCATCGCGGTCGGCACGGACGGGGTCCGGCAGCGCTTCATCGACGGCAAGCCCGTGGCGGCGTTCGAACCCGGCCACGTCAAGGCCCGTGCCATGGAGGACTGGGCCTACAGCAACGGCGAGGCCATGGCCCGTGTCACCGAAGCCGAAGAGTACCTCCGCGACCGCCGGGCAGCAGTTGCCGCCGCGGCAGCGGCCATCTAGCACCACCTACGGAAGGGGAGGAAGCCACGGTTTCCTCCCCTTCCTGCTTTCCGGACACCGTCCGGCCCGGGCTGCAGAAAACGACACCCGCCGGGGCCGCCGGCGCATAGAAACCACGACAGCTTTCACTGCTTTCCACGAAAGGTCCCACCCATGACCGTCATCATCGGCCTGAACGGCGTCGCCCGCTCCGGCAAAGACACCGCCGCACTGCACCTGACCTCCGCCCACGGGTTTACCCGCTTCGCCCTCGCTGACCCGCTGAAGGAACAGACCTACGAGCTCGACGCCCGCGTCAACGGCACCCTGTCCCTGACCATGCTGCTGGCCTCCGCCGGCAGCTGGGACAAGGTCCTGAACCACCGCGTCCACGGCCCCGAGGTCGCCCGCCTGGCCCGGTTGTACCGCAGCGAGGTCGCCGAGACCGAATTCCGCCGCCACAACCTCACCGAGAACGACGTCCGCGCCGACCTGGAGGCCCTGGATCCGATGCTGGACGGGGATGTCACGTTCCGGTCCCTGCTCGATCACCTGGACGGCGACTGGGACCTGGCCAAGGATGACCGGCTCTACGGCTTCGAGGTCCGCCGCTACCTGCAGAAGTACGGCACCGACGTGTGCCGGACCCGGTTCGGCTCCAACGCCTGGGTCGACCACCTGGCCCGCCGCATCGAGGAGTCCGGCGCCGAGCACGTCGCCGTCTCCGATGTCCGCTTCGACAACGAGGCCGAATGGGTCTCCTCCCAGGGCGGTACGGTGATCACGATCGTCCGTCCCGGGTACGGCGCCGTCAACGGACACGTGTCCGAAAAGGGCATCGATTCCCGGTACGTCAACGCCACCGTCCACAACGACGGATCCCGCGCCCAGCTCTCCGAGCGGATCAACGATGTGCTGAAAGTGACACCCGTGCTGTTCGCCGCGGCATAGTAGCTACCAGACCGCACGTTTTTCAGAGAAAGAAGATCCACCCAATGGCTACCATGATCCTCGAAGGCGACCTGCCCGAGACCATCCCCGTCAACCCCGTCGACGGGACGCTTTTCCCGTTCGTCATGGCGTTCAACGACTCCGTCATCCTGGCGGAAACCCGCACCGAACTGGCCGCCGAGCTCATCGAAGGCTACGCGGAGATTCCGGACACCGAAGCCGGTAACGAGGAGGCTCTCTTCGCCCGTTACCGCTCCTGTGTCGACATTGCCAACACCACCCAGGGCCTCATCGCCGGCCAGGCCGCAGAGACCGGCACGTTCGATCCGGCTGTGGAGACCGAAGACATCCTCACGGCCCTGTTCACCGACAAGTCTGAGAAGATCGATGAGATCGCGGAGTGGACCCACAAGGTCCCGCTCGTCCTGGTCGCCACCGGCTACGCCCCGTACAACTCGACCCCGCGGCCGGCCGGCAACGTCCTGTGGCTGGACCCGTACACGGAAACCACCTACCTCGGCACGCTGGCTGACACCGGCCTGATCGAACTCGTGGTGCAGGAGGCCTGAGACCCGCCTGCTCCGCACGGAAAAGCCCCGGCAAACCTCATCAGGTGCCGGGGCTTTTCCGTGTCTGGACGCTAGCGGCCGCCGGTCATGAAGCCGAGGCGGACCAGGCGCTTGCGGACTGTCTCCCAGTCCTGGCCGACGGCGGCCGCCAGGGCGTCCCTGCTGGCCCCGTACAGGTACCAGCGGCCCAGGAGCACCCCCGCTTCGTCATCGGCCTGCATGAGGGCGGCATCACCGGCCGGGATGGCCACCGCCGGGACCTGGGGGCGCCGGGCCCTGGCCAGGACTTCCCTGGTGCCTTCGGGCGCGGCCGGGTAGCTGCGGTGGGTCCGGCCGGTGTCGGGGTGGCGTGCGGTGAACCGGGACACAGCGCGCGGGTGCAGTCCGATGGCGGGTCCGATGGCGTAGTTGTCCCAACCGGCATCCCGTGCGGCCTGCAGGGCGGCGAAGAAGTCCGCGACTGCCGGGCGCAGGCCGGTGGCGGTCCGAACCCCGGCGTCCCCGGCACCGTTCTCACCGATGGCGGCGGCCAGGTGTTTGGTGAGGTCCGCGGCGATCGTTTTGGGCAGGGCCGGGACCTGGATGATCTCCAGCGGCCGGACCCGTCCGGGGATGCTGAAGCGCGGCAGCACCCGGGCACCTTCCACAGGCGGGCGCGCGGCCCGGTTCCGGACGGCCTCGTGGGAGAGCCCGACAGCGTCCCCGATCTGGCGCCAGGTCCAGCCGGCCTCCTTGAAGGCGCGCAGGGCGTTCTCGTAGCTGCCGGCGGCTTTGCCTCCCGCGGCCGCGGCCTTATGAAGGGCCGCCAGCCGGCGTGCGGCGGCTTCGGGCAGCGCGTCGGGGCCTGTGCTGGATTCCACCGGCATTCTATGCTCCATCCGGGACGTCGGACAGGGCACGGGCGAGGCCGGCCTTGTCATAGATGTCCGGGCTTGTTCGGGTGTAAGGGGTCAGTGAGGGCCAGGTTTTGCCGTAACCGTGCCGGGTGGCTCGGGTGCGGGCCCCGCCGGGGGAGTACCCGCAGGCTTCGTCCAGGTCCGACCAGGAGATCTTGCGTTCCTTGGCGGAGATGATGAGAGCGCTGAGCTCCTCGGAGGCCCGCCGCGCCCTCAGTGAGTTCTCCAGGGCGAGCCGTTCGGATTCGGTGGGGTCCGGGCCCAGCCGCTTGCCGATGGTTTTCGTCGCGGTCCGGGCGGTGTCCGCGAGGGCGCGCAGCTGCGCCGTCTCTTCGGCGGTGAGGACGCCCTGGGCCGGCTGCGGCTGAGTCGGCTCCTTGGCCTGGCGGGCGTAGACGGTGAACGCCGGAACCTCGACCCCATGGGTGGAGAGCTCCATTTCCGCGACCTGTCGGATGCGCTCCCCGGTGACCCCGATGAGAGCGCCCAGCCGGGGGTAGGGCCAGCCGGCGGCGACCGCGGAACGGACCGTCGCGGCGAAGGCCCGTTCGGTGTGGATCCGGCGCAGGTTCACTTCGTCCTCGTGACGGCGGAACACCCCGGCCAGCCGGGCCGGGAATCTCTTGCCGGGCTCGTAGTGCTCGACCTTGATCCGTGGTGCGGAAGTCCACCGGGCAAGCTTGGTGACCCGTTCCCGGGTGATGCCCAGGTTTTCGGAGAGGGCGCGCTGGGACCAGCCGGCCTCGAGGGCTGAGACGATGACCGTGGCGAGCCGGCGGTTGGCCCAGGCGTCGTGCGGGTCGACGGCGGCACGGAACGCCTTGTAGGCGGCCGTCAAGGCCGCGCGCTCATGCGCGGGCATAGTTGCCTGGTTCTGTTCTGCCATGGTGCCCCTCTAGGCGGTGTCGGGCGGAAAGCCCTCCATTTACCGTACGTGCAGGGCTGCTTAACAGCAAGTGAACACAGCCAGCAATGGCAGTTCAGGGCGATCGCCGGATAGCGTAGCAGGGTGCCCTTTGCCAGCAAGTGAGATATTCCGATATTTCATCTAGTGTCGTTTGTATGCCCGAGAAGATTTCCACGCCGAACCCATCCGCTGGACGGTCAAAAGCCATGACCGCCGTCGAGCAGGGCCTGCTGTGCCTGCCGGGAATCTCGCGCCTGCGCGGAGACCGCCGCGAGGCTGCCGCCGCCGACATCCTGGGCCGGCTGGCCGCCGGAGGATTCCTCACCGGCATTCCAGAATTCGCCGCACCGCCCGCCGGCGCGGCCTGACCGAATCGAACCGCCATGATCCCCGCACCCATCCCGCTCGCCCCGCTGATCATCATTCTGATTGTGCTCTGCGCCGCCTTCGGCTGGGCCGCAGCCAAGTCCGGCATCGACGCCGCCAGAGGAAAACTGGCCGGGGAGCTGGTGCTGTGGACGTTCAACCCGGGGGAGGCGCCGCCCGTGTCGGGCGATACCGCGGGTGACACAGGTACCGCCACTGACGCAGGGCCCCGGCGGCTCGAGATCCCCTGGAAAGCCCTGGGCTTCTCGGTGGCAGCGATCTCCGGCGCCCTGGCCGTTCTGTGCGGCGCCGTCCTCATGGGCCCGGTTGCCAACTACCAGCACAGCTACGAGCGCACGGTCTGGTCCGCGCTCAACGACAGCTACGGAATCCACGCAGCCATCCCCGACCAGGGCTTCCAGTCCGGCATCTCATTTCCGGCGCTACTGGCCGGGAAGACCGTCGAATGCGCTGCAACACCGCCTGCCATGGTGATCTGCGACGGCACCGCCCTTGACCCGAAAAAGTAATACCGGAATATCGCCCAAATTGGCTTGATCGGGTTGTGGTAAAAATCTCTCAACTGCTACGCTATGTAGTAATGGCTTACCCGTCCGGGCCAGCCCTCAAACTCCGAACACCCTGGAGCGACACCCGATGGAATTCCTCAAGCCGTCCTACCTCAAAAACCGTCTCTCCCGCGAATTCGGCGACATGTCCCGAACCCGCAAGATCGTCTACGCGGTCACGTTCCTCGTCCTCATCACCGGCGCCGTCCTGCTCCTGAGCGGTGTCTGGCAGCCCTTCGCAATCCAGACGTCCCAGCACATCGGCAAGAAGTAGCCGCCAGTCTCCGGACAGCTTCACTGAAAGGGCCCCGCACCGATGGTGCGGGGCCCTTTTGCATGCCCGGTGTTCCGGACGGCCCTACTGGAGCCAGAGGGTTGGCAGGCCGGGGAAGAACAGGACGATCATGGTTCCGGCGGCCATGAACGGGCCGAACGGAATGGGGGTGCGGCCCCCGCGGCCGGAGAAGATGAGCGGTAGGGCCACCACGGCGCCCAGGAGCATCGGACCGATCAGAGCACCCAGTCCGGCCGCTGCGGGCCCCTGCAGTCCCAGGACGAACCCGAGGACGCCGATGAGCTTCACGTCCCCGTCGCCGAAACCGCCGGTGGCGAAGGTGAAGATCCACATGATCGCGACGCATCCCGCCGCGCAGGCCAGGGCGGTGAGGACCTGGCCCGGGCTGTACTCCTTGCTGGCATAGCCCAGGAGCCCGGCCACTGGGATCAGCAGGTTCAGCGGCCCGACAATGATGTTGGGGAGCAGCATGGTCTTCAGGTCGATGGCAGAGAGAACCACCAGGCTTGCGCACAGGACCGCGTAGGCGAAGGCGGTGACCGGCCCGTGGCCGGCGCCGGCGATCCCGCCGGCGATCCCTGCTACGGCGGCCATGCCGCCGACGACGGCAGTGATGGCCGGGGTCTGGAGCCAGGGCAGCCAGTCGGCGGCTGCCGGCTCCTCGTAGATTCCGGGCACCCCGGCTTCCTCGAGTTCGTGAGCTTCCATGGCAGTGGACACGGCGGTCCTTTCGGCGTGGGTGGTCATCGTTCCGCCATCGCTTTGAGCTTTTCTTTGAGGCTGCCCCTGCGGATCTCGGCGCGCTGGGCCACGGATTCGGTCACCTTGCCGTCCCGGACCAGCTTCGCCAGCGAGTTCTCGAAGGGGATGGAGCCGGTGTCGGTGGCGGAGAGCTGGCCGGCGATGCCTTCGAGCTCGTTGTTGCGGATCATGTTGCCGATCGCCTGGTTCATGATCAGGACCTCGGTGGCCGCGACACGGCCTTTGCCGCCCTTGGCCGGCAGCAGCCGCTGGTAGACAACGGCGCGCAGGGTCCGGGAGAGCTGGGCCCGGACTTCAGGCACCCGGCCTTCGGGGGTGCCGTCGAGGATGCGGGTGGGGGCGTCGGCGGTGGATTCGGCGTGCAGGGTGGAAAAGACCAGGTGGCCCGAGGAGGCAGCGGACAGTGCCGCCGAGACGGTCTCCGGGTCTCGCATTTCACCGATCAGGATCATGTCCGGTGCTTCACGCATGGCGTCCTGGACGCCGACGGCGAACGAGGCGACGTCACGGCCCGGGCCGACTTCGCGCTGGGTGATCAGGGACTTGTTGTGCTGGTGCCTGAATTCGATCGGTTCCTCAATGGTGATGATCTTGTGGGCGTCCTCGGCGTTCTTCTTCTTCAGCAGCGCTGCCTGCAGCGAGGACTTGCCGGAGCCGGTGACCCCGACGAAGAGGACGATGCCGGAGTTGAACTCGGAGAAGGTCTTGATGATGTCCGGCACGCCAAGGTCTTCGATGTCCGGGACGGTGTTGGGGATGGCACGGAAGACCCCGTACGGGACGCCGTAGGAGACTCCGAAGTGGGCACGGAACCTCGAGAGCGGCGTCGCGTAGCTGAAGTCGAGCCGGTGGGTGCGTGCGAACTGCTCCCACGCCTCCCCAGAGACCATGTCGCGCAGCAGGCCGGCGACACGTTTCCAGTCCAGGACGGTCTGGCTCATCTGGATGGTCTGGCCGAACAGGGAGGTCCACGGTGTGGTGTCGGCGTAGAGGTGGAGGTCCGAGGAGCCCAGTGCCAGGATGCGGTCCAGGAGGATGTCGACGGGCTTGGCGACGTAGTTGTCCAGGCTGTCCGGCGGGGTGAACAGGGCCAGATCCCGGGCGCGGGCCTCGGCAGCAGCCTGTGCGGGGCTGATGATCCCGGGTTCGGGGTAGGTCAGTGTCACGTTGGTGCTCCCTAGTCGATGACGATGTGGCGGCGGAGTTCGTGCAGGCTGGTCAGCCCGGCGCGGACCTTGAGGATCCCGTCCTCTTGGAGGGTGTTCATGCCTTCGTCACGGGCGGCCCGGACGATGCGGGACTGCGGTTCGCCTTCGAGGATCATTTCCCGGATGTTCCGCGTGAAGATCATGAGTTCGTGGATCGGCAGCCGGCCGGAGTAGCGCAGGTTCTTGCACTCCGCGCACTTCCCGGTGCCGGGCCCGTACCAGACAGACTTTCCGGTGATCGGGTCGACGGCGTTCAGGTCCTCGGAGCTGAGCTTGAAGTCCAGGACGTTTTCCCGGTCCGGCAGGGTGGGGACCTTGCAGGAGTTGCAGAGCGTCCGCGGCAGCCGCTGCGCGCAGACGGCACGGAGCGTGTCGGCCATGATCGATTTCTGGACACCCATCTCGGCGAGCCGGATCAGGGAGCTGGGGGCATCGTTGGTGTGGAGGGTGGACAGGATCAGGTGGCCGGTCTGGGCGGCCTTCATGGTTTCCTGGGCGATGTGATCCTTGTTGATTTCGCCGAACATCAGGATCTTGCCGGCGGACCGGAGCACGGTGGGGACGGTGTCCTCCCAGCTCATCCCGGGGCGGAGGCTGACCTGGGTCATGCCGCTGGGCAGACGGACTTCAACCGGATCTTCCAGGGAAATGATTTTCCGGCCGGTCTTCTGCAGTTCCTTGATGGTGCCCATCAGTAGCTGGGTCTTGCCCGAGCCCATCGGCCCGACACAGATGATCGCACCGTTGGGCTGGGAGTACGCGCTGCGCCACTTTTCGCCGGTGCCCGGGGAGAAGTTAACCTCGGAGAGGGGCCGGACGTGGTCGGAGGCGATACGCAGGGTGATCGACTCGCCCCAGACCGCCGGCAGGATCGCCACACGCAGGTCGTAATTGCGGTTCTGGCTCTCGTAGAAGTGCCGGATGGCGCCGTCCTGGTTGTACAGGGTGGATGAGGCCAGGCCGGCGCGGGTCTTGATCAGGGCTGCCATACGCTCGGCCAGTTCACGGGAGTGCCCGCGCTGGCGGTGTTCCACGCCGTCGATCTCGTACCGGACATCCAGGCCGGCCTCTCCGGGCTCCAGATGGATGTCCGAGGAGCGGGCTGAAATGCCGCCTTCAATGATGGAGTTGAGCAGGTCGACGACCTCTCCCTCGTCGCCGTTGTTCGTCGCGTTGACCTTGGCCCGCCGCGTTTCGAGGGCGATGGCCTCCGAGGCAAGAACGCCTTTCTTCTCCATCTCGATGTCCATCGAGTAGTAGTAGTTCACTGCCTGGGCGAGGCTCGCCAGAGGGGTATAGACGAAGTTGACCTTGTGACCGGTCTTTCCTTGCAGTTTTGCCCTGGCGTTCAGGTCTCCGGGGTTGGCCGTGGCGACGACAAGCGTGCCCTCGTTAATCTCGATCGGGAGGACCATCATTTCCCGGCCGGTGGAGGGGTCAATGAGGTCGATCAGCTCTGCAGGCAGGGAGCCCACGGAGGCCAGTGGCCGGTACACCCACCCGTTGTTGTGGGCCAAAGCATCGTTGGCCTGCTCATCGTCGATGGCCTTCCGGTCCAGCAGGACCCGCAGAACGCCCCGGTTTTCCTCAACAGCGATTGCCTCGAAGGCCAGGTACTCCTCGAGGCTCAGGACGCCTTTGGAAGTGAGGCGGCCGCCGATTCGGGCATTCAACACAGGTAGTGGTCCTGACGATTGCAGTAAAGGGTTGCTTACCTTCGGACATGCGTAGACCTTGCCCCGACGGCCGCCGCACGGGAATCTACGCATGCTTCAGGGTGAACGTCCCGGTACGGATCAAACGGAAGCAGGAATCCCGCAGTGGCAGATAAAGTTCTCGGCATCGACTTCGGTGCCACCGGCATCAAGATCGCCGAAGTGCAGACAGGCAAGGACTCCGTTGCCGTGGTCCGGCAGCTTTTCATGCCGCTCGAGGCAGACCTGGTCCACCGCGGCTCCATCCACCCGGGCAACGTCGGACGCATCGCCAGCGAACTGAAAATGTTCCTCGGCGCCCAGAAGGTCCTGACCCGCGACGTGATCATGGGCATCGGTGCCGCCGACGAAGTCTTCGTGAACCGCACCATCACGAACTGGCACGATGCCAAGGACTTCCACACCGCCGTTGGCTTTGAAATCAGCGCCAACCCGGATCTGCTCCCCGGTGCCCGCGAAGGGGTCATCATGGACGCGGTCGTGTTCGGCGAGCTCCAGGACAGCGACGGACACCGCAAGCTGGACACGCTGCTCATCGGCGTGAACCCCTCCGTCATCGAAACCCAGATCCAGGTCCTGCAGAAGGCCGGTCTGAGGATTGCCGGATCCGACCTGACCGCGTTCGGCCTGCTCCGCGCGATCGCCCTGCCCCAGCGCCCCGCGGGCCAGCTGGACCTGCTGGTGGACATCGGCGCCGAAGTGCTCACCGTGGTGATCCACGAAGGCGGCCGCCCCTACGCGGTGGCCTTGCAGAAGGACGCCGGCGGCCGGGAGGCCGACGCGATCATCGAAACCGCGATCCTCGATGATGATCTCGACCTGATCCAGGGCGCCAAGCTGATGGCTTCGGCGGACGAACGGGTCCACGCCGCCATCCTGGAATACTCGTTCAAGGTGTACACCGCGATCCAGGAAGCCATCCTCAGCTACACGGACAGCCACCCCGAGCTCGAACCGAAGGTCCAGGGCATCACCCTCACCGGCGGCGGCTCCCTGCTGCGCACCCTCGCGGCGACCCTGAAGAACTCCTTCCGCGTCCCGGTGGAGATCGGGACGCTGGACGCGGCGGTCACCGGCGAGGCCGTGCGCTACAACACCGACCAAAAAATGAGCGCCTGCTACGCCGCAGCGGTGGGCCTGGCCATGGGAGCGACCGTCTGATGAGTACCACCACAGAACGCCCGCAGAAGGCTGCCCGCGTCCCGAAGCCGCCCAAGGAACCCAAGGCAGCCCGTGAACCTAAGGCCCCGAAGATCAGGGTCGAGAAAGCTCCCAAGGCTGTTGATGCGGCCCCGGCAGAGGCCGCCTGGCCCTCGGCGATCCGCCCCTCGGCGGTACTGCTGCCGGCCAAGGTCGCCGGCCGCCGGCTGTACCAGCGCGCGGTCAAGCGGTCGATGGTGGCCCTGGGTGCGGCCGTTGCCATTCTCGCGGTCATCTACATCCCGGTTGCCGCCGGATCCGCCTCGGCCCAGGCCAACCTGGATGATGCACAGTCCGCCGAAGCCACCCACAGGAGCTATCTCGCGGCGAATGCACCGGTCAAGGACTACTTCGACGGGTTTGTTACCCGGCGCCAGGCCGTCGCCGAAGCCCTGGTTAAGGATGTTTCCTTCTCCTCGGTCGTGCTGGCCATCAAAGACGCCAACAGGTCCGGTGTCACCTTCTCCGAGATCCGGGCGAGCCCGAAAACGGCCAAAACCACCACTGGGGACCTTTTCGCGCCGTCCACGGCGATCGGCTACCTGACGCTTTCCGGGATCGCCCCTTCCGAGGCTGGTGTCATGGAGCTGATCGGCTCCCTCGCCGAATCCAAGGGCCTGCTGACCGACCCGTATCTGACCGTTTCGGGTGCGACCCGCGGCGGCACATCGTTCACCATCAGCGTCGGCTACACGGAAAAGGCCTTCACCTTCAAGGGCGAACCTTTCCGGCCCAGCGATGAAGAGCTCGCCTCCGCCGCCGCGTCCGCCGCAGCAGCCGCCATCCCCGCCGCAACCACACCCGACGTCAAGGATGCCATCAAGTGAAACCCCCTAAAGCGCCTTACATCCTCACCGCTTTCGGCATCGCGCTGATGGCCCTGCTGGTGTATGCCTTCGTGTACATGCCCAAGATCAGCGAGGCCGCCGACCTGGACACCCAGCGGATGACCGTGATGGCTGATGACGCAAAGCTGCAAGCGCAGTCGGACAACGTCGCCGCCAAGATCAAAAACCTGCCGGACATGGAAACGAAGGTCAACACCTTCAACGCCTCCTTCCCGGCAGGACCGTCGCAGAAAGACCTGCTCGCCTTGATCCTGGACGCCGCCTCGGCGACGGGAGTCACGGTCACCGGTATCAACCCGACCGTCCCCACTGCCGTTGTTCCGGCGGCTGCAGCAGCCCCTGCCGCCGGTGCGGGAACATCCATCGCCGCAGCAGCTCCGGCCGCGCCGACTCCGGCCGCCGCTGCCGCCACGGGGACGATGCCGTCAGGCCCCCTCGCCGGCGTGGGTCTGACCATCAACGCCCAGGGTGATTCGGCGAACCTCCTCGCCTTCATGCAGCGCATCGAATCGCTTCGCCGTCCGTTCACGACCACCGAGGTGACGCTGACCAAGAACGAAACCGGCTCTGGAGTCCTGGTGATGGCCGGGACCTCCTTCCTGGTGTCGCCGCTGGTCAAGCCGGAGATCCCCGCTACGGTCGAACCTGCGACGAAATAGGACCGGCTTGTCAAGGGTCAGGCCGTAACATGGCGTAACAAAAGTCGGAGGCATTACACGTAGAGTTGCGTTTCGTCAAGTGCCTCGCGTAGTTTGACGCATATGAACACTCGACAGAACCTCAAGGGATCGACCATGAAGAAGCACCTCGTCCGCACCATCGGCGGCGCCGCACTGATCGCTTCCGTCCTGCTGGGCTCCACGGCCTGCGGCCAGGGCGCTGCCTCATCCGAGCCGACCCCGGCGGCCACTGTCGCTCCCGACAAGGCCACCCCGGCTGAGGTCAGCGGCGCGATCAAGTCCTTCTTCGCCACGGCGACCTCGGATGAGATCGGCGCAGCGTTCCCGGACAAGGCCACGGACAAGACGTTCGCCCCGGTGCTGGCCAAGATTGACCTGGCTGCCCCGGCTGCGCCGCTGAAGAAGGCCGTGACGGATCTGGCGCTGTTGAAGGTCTCGGATCCGAAGGCCGTCCTGGCGGTCACCGTTGATGACTCCAAAATTGTTGTCGACGGACTTTCTGCCTCGGTTCCGGCCGACGCCGTTTCAGTGACGTCCGCGGGTGTCAAGGTTCCCAACAGCGATGTCCTCGCTTCTGAGGTCAACCACCTGGTCTTCCGTGATGGTGCCTGGCAGATCAGCTTCCTGGAAGCTCCGTCTGCCTCTGCTTCCGCTTCGGCAACGCCGTCAGTTTCTGCTTCGAAGTAGTCATTCGGGGGATCCTCTCTCCTACTGCTGGGGACATCCATCATGTGTGCGGCACCGGTAGAAACCGGACCCGTTTTACGGGGTGGCGGGGGAAGGGATTTTTGCTGCCTTCACCCCTCCTATGTGTACGGCATCCGGGTCTTTTCTCTCCCCGGGACCGCCGTCGGCACCGGGTCTGCGCATGGTCCTAACCAAGAAGGAAAGGCACCCCCATGTCATCGAAGAAAATCTCCGCCGCCCGGCCCGTACAGCGCCGCCGCCGGACCCTGCGCCAGACCTGGCCGGCCGTCACCGCCGTGGGTATCACCACGGTCATGCTCGCCGCCGGCGCGCTGGCCAGCATTGCCAGCGTCCCGGTCGCCGCCGCGCCCGTGCCCGTCAGTTCACCTACGGTGGCACCGCCGCCGGTGCCAGTGATCGGCAGCCCCTACCTCTCGGAACTCGGCACTGGCCGGGTCGCCAGCATCACCATCAAGAGTGCCGTCTTCACGTCCCCGACAGTCCTCACCCTCGACGTCGCCTGGGATTCCTGGGTCGGAGCCACCATGCCTGACCCGATGCACCTGACTGTCCTGGACGCCACCGGCAAGCGCGCCGTGGTCCACCCGCTCACCGAGGGTGCACTGCCCTCCAAAGCGGTTGAGCCGGGAAGTCCCGTACACGGACTGGTCGCCTACGATGTCACGACCGGTCCGGCAACCCTGGTCATCAAGCCTGCGGGCGCCGCCGAGGCCACCAGGATCACCGTCAAGTAGAGCCCGGGGGCGGGGGAGCGGCCACTCCCGGACGCCTGTGGGCGCCGCATCTACGCATGTTCCCTGGCAGAACCGCCGGCGCCCTGGCCCCGGCACTGCCGAACACCGGGAGCGACCTTGACCACCACCGCCACACTGCCCTCCGCAGCGAAAGCCCCGGAGCGGACCAACGTCTCGTTTTCCTTCCAGGCCACCACGGCCGACGGGAAACCGACGAGAGGCACTGTTGTCGCTCCCGACCGGAAGTCCGCTATTTCCCGGCTGACCGCCAACCCCGAATACCAGTCGGTGCTCGCCGTCTCCGAGACCGGCGGCGTGACCGTCTCCAAGAAGGCCAGCTCGAAGCCGCGTTCCCTGGTTGCCTTCTCCCGCCAGCTGGCACTGTGCCTGGAGGTCGGCATGGAGGAGCGCAAGGCCATCATCACCATCCTCGCCGGCGGTGACATGGAGGACGCCGTCCTCACCCACGGCCTGAACGAGGTCAACAAGGCCATGGGCAACGGCAAGCGCATGCACGAGGCGATGGCCGCGATGCCCTACATCTTCCCGGAGGTCATGTCCGCGACCCTGCAGGCGGGGTTCGCCTCCGGTGACCTCAAGGAAGCTGCCCTGCAGGTCGCCGACGACATCGAGGCCGATGATGACCAGCGGGCCCGCATCAAAAAGGCTATGACCTACCCGACCGTTGTCCTGGCAATGTCGGGGCTGATCTTCGTCTTCCTCATGGTCGGCGTTGTGCCCCAGTTCGCGAAGCTCTACGACAACCTTTCCGGCGGCCAGGCCTCACTCCCGGGCATCACGCTGGTGGTACTGGCGGTGTCCAACCAGATGTTCTGGATGGTGCCGCTCTTCACCGGGCTGACCTTCCTGACCGTGTTCTGGTACAAACGGAACTCCCGGGAAGAGAAGGTCCGGGAGTTCGTGGATCCGCTGAAGCTGAAGATGCCGATCTTCGGGCCGATGTTCCTGAAGGTGTCCCTGACCCGGTTCTGCCGCACCTACGCTTCCCTGAGCGCCCAGCTGCACCCGGTCGCGGCCCTGGAGATCACCGCCGCCTCGGTCGGAAACATCGTCATGGAACGCGCCATCTTGAACGCGCGCAACGACAAGCTCAACGGCAAGGAAATCTCCGAGTCCCTCGGAAACAACCCGATCTTCCCGAAGCTGCTGCTGACCTTCATCGCCATCGGCGACAGCACCGGCAAATCCTCCAAGGCCCTCCGCGCCATCGGCCGGCTGTACAAGCGCGACGTCGACGACATCACCAACCGGATGGAGGCCCTCATCCAGCCGTTCTTCCTGGTCCTGATCGCGGCCATGGTCCTCATCATCGCCCTTGCCATCTATCTCCCATATTTTTCGATCGGCGACATCATCAGCCCCTACTGACGCAAGATTCCGATTCCACTCCCGTTTCGGTTCCCGTACAGCCGTTGCCAGGAATCTACGCATGTTCCCCCGTAAGACCGCCGCACCAACGCCTCACAAACGATCCGCCCATGAAAGGCCACCTCGTGAAAACTCCCACCTTCTTCA
>DASWAW010000612.1:0-4848 GCA_036390955.1 Arthrobacter sp. | reverse complement strand
CACCGGGCTGGTCGAAATCAGCGAAGCCGCGCCCCTGCTGCAGGAAACCGGGTTCGGTCCCGTCACGGCCGCCATCTGCCTGACCGTCTGGTCCCACCATGGACGCGTCCATTCCGAGGCCGCCTTCGCCTCCCTGGCCGGTCAGCCCCATCCCGGCCTCCTCAGGAAACACCGTCCG
Organism: Arthrobacter sp.; assembly: GCA_036390955.1. GTDB lineage: Bacteria > Actinomycetota > Actinomycetes > Actinomycetales > Micrococcaceae > Arthrobacter. The sequence goes on along the minus strand of DASWAW010000612.1, from coordinate 4,670 downwards.
GCACAGGCTCAACCGCGGCGGTGACAGAACCCTGAACAAAGCCCTGCACCTGATCGCTATGAGCCCGATGACCTTCGACCCCGAAACCGTCGGATACGTCGAGAAACGCCAGGCCGAAGGACGGACCAAAAAAGAGATCCGCCGGTGCGTGAAACGTTATCTATCCCGACGGATCTACCGAATACTCAACGGCGCCAACCCGGCTCCCTGCCAGGCTTGACAACCAAAGAAGGATCCCCGCGTTGGTTGGGGGCGGGACACACACAAGAGCCCCTCAGCTACCGATGACTTCGGGCAAACCGACGTCGGTGGCTCAGGGGCTCTTGCCGTGCCGGGCCCGGGGCGTTGCTCCGGGCCATGGCACTGCGAATGCGGGGTTTTGTGCGGAATGACGATGGTGTGAACAAGAGTCAGTCAGCGGGCGGGTTCCTTGCGGGAAGCCTCATCCAAGGTCCGGGTGGTGTGCCGGGGTACTTGTAGCCTGTGGGATCCGGCGGTGGCCTGCATCCCTTTGTTGTCACTATTTCAACAGAAGTCCTACAGTTGGTGCAACGGGCAGGGCGTGCACTAGTCAATCTGATCAAGTCCGGCCGCAACGACTTACAGGAAGTGGTCACTTTGCAGGAACTTGACGCCACGGACCGGCGAATCCTCCTCGCCCTCGATGAGGATCCCCGGCTGCCGATCATGGTGCTGGCCCAGAAACTGGCGCTGGCGCGCGGCACGGTGCAGTCGCGGCTGGAGCGGATGACGGCGTCGGGCGCCCTGCGCCCCAACAGCAGCCGGGTGCTGCCCTCGGCGCTGGGCCGGGGCGTGGCGGCCTCGGTCAGTGCGGAACTGGACCAGAGTCACCTGAACGAGGCGATCGCCGCGCTGCGGAACATCCCCGAGGTGCTCGAATGCCATGCCCCGGCCGGCGAGACCGACCTGCTGATCAGGGTGGTGGCGAAGAGCCCGGACGACCTGTACCGCGTCTCCGAGGAAATCCGGCTCTGTCCCGGGATCGTCCGGACCTCCACGAGCATGTTCCTCCGCGAGGTCATCCCCTACCGGACAACGGGGCTGCTGGGTTCCTGAGGGCCTTTCCGGCAGGTGGGCCTACACGGGCGGGCCGGTATTGGTTTTCAGGTTCTTCATCACCAGCGTCGACGTCAGCCGCTCGACGCCGGGCAGCGAGGTCAGTTCGCTGTCGTAGAACCGCTGGTACGCGGGCAGATCCTCGGCGATGACTTTCAGCAGGTAGTCGGGGGAGCCGAACAGCCGCTGGGCCTCCACGATGTTCGGGTTGTCAGCCACGCGGTTCTCGAAAATCTCCATCGTTGCCCGGTCCACCTGGCGGAGCGTGACGAACACGATCGCCTCGAACCCGAGCCCCACCGCGGCCGGATCAATGTCCGCCCGGTAGCCGCGGATGACGCCGGTTGCCTCCAGATCGCGGAGCCGCCTGTGGCAGGGCGCCACCGTCAACCCCACCTTGGCGGCAAGCGCCGTCGCCGTCATCCGGCCGTCCTCTTTGAGGTAGCGCAAAATACTTCTGTCCAGTTGGTCAATCACGCAATAATCTTACCGTCCGGCCGCATTTCTCCGCGAAAAGAGGGAACACTTCTGGCGGAAATTTTCCTAGACTTTTCCTGTACCTACCCGTCAGGAGACCGCCATGAACCCTCAGCTCTTCCTCGCCTTCCTGGTGGTCGCCGGCGCCCTTGCCTGCACCCCGGGGGTGGACTGGGCCTACTCCATCACCGCAGGCCTGAAGCAACGCAGCTTCGTGCCCGCGGTCGCGGGGCTCTGCGGCGGCTATCTGCTGCACACGCTGCTCCTCGTGGCGGGTCTGGCGGCCCTGCTCACCGGGATCCCGGGCGTGCTGGGGTGGCTGACGGCGGCCGGCGCGGCCTACCTCCTCTGGCTCGGACTTACCACCATCCGGTCCTGGCGCGGAGCGACTTTCGGCGGCGCAGGGGCGCGGGTGCCGGCCAACCAGTTCCGGACGTTCCTGCAGGGCATGGGCACCAGCGGCATCAACCCGAAGGGCCTGCTGTTCTACGTGGCCCTGGTCCCGCAGTTTGTCAGCCCGGAGGCGTCGCTGCCGGTGCCGGTGCAGTCGGGCCTGCTTGGCCTGACGTTTGTTCTGCTCGTCGCCGTGGTTTACACCTGCGTCGCCCTGCTGGCACGCAAGCTGCTGCACTCCCGTCCCGGCGCGGCGCGGAGGGTGACGCTCGCCAGCGGCATCATCATGGTGGCGCTGGGCGCCGTGCTGCTGTCCGAGCAGCTTGTCCCGCTCCTGGGCCACGCCCTGTCGCGCGGCTGAGGCCCAGCCTGCTGAGGTCCAGCCTGCGGAGGCCCAGCCTGCTGAGGCCGGACCCGGCCGGGCGCCCGGTCATTTGCGCGGCATGTACCATTCGGTGAACGCTGTGGCGCGGCCGTCCCCCGCGAGCTGGATGATCCAGAGGTTGTCATAGCTGCGGCTGTTGCCGCGGTAGTCGGTGCGGCCCTGCACGAAGGCCCTCCCGCCGTCGATCCCCAGGAGTTTCCACTCGAACGTCCAGTCCCCCGGCTCATCACGCCCGGCGATCCAGCGCTGCACGATCTCCTCGCGCCCGGTCCACGGCTCGGGATCGTCCGGGCGGGTGGCGTACACGGCGTCCTCAGTGAAGAGCGCCCTGATATCCTCCGGATCGTTCGACGTCCAGGCTGTGATGTAGTGCTGCATCCAGCGCGCGGCGGCATCTCTCATGCCTCGTTTTTACTCCCTGCTCCGGCGGGCCCGCAAGGGTCGTGGACCCGGGACGGGACGCTTTGCCCCTGGCTCAGTCGTCGTCGGGCCTGCCGTATTCGCGGTCCCAGAGCTCATGCAGTTCCGCGTCCTTGCGGATGGCCCGGACCGTCTCCAGTTCCGCGGGCTGGCGGTGCTGCCATTCCAGCCGGTTGAGCGCCTTCCGCCCGTTGTCCAGCAGCAGGAGTGCCCGGTCCGTCAGTGCATCGCTGCGGAGCGTGAAGTCGGTCCCGCGCCGGCGCAGGACCTCCTGCAGGGCCGCCCGGGCGGCCGTATTGGCACCAAATTTCCGCAGCGAGCGTGCCCGCACGAGGAGCAGCGCCGCCGAGAGGTCATCGCCGTTGAGCAGGTCTTCGGTGTCGGCCACCACGTCCTCGTGCCGTCCCAGCGCGGCGGCGAGCGAGCAGCGCGCGAGGGCCATGGGCAACGACGGCGGCAGCCCGGCCAGCGCCGCGAGGGCGGCCTCCGTCTGGCCGGTCTCGCGCAGCGAGTGGGACAGCGCCAGGAACACCCCCTCCTCGCTGAAGAGGACCGGAACCTCGACCCGCTCGGCCACGGACACCCGGGTGACGACACGGCTCAGGTAGGCGGAGGCATACCGGTTCGCGTCGTCGTCGTTCCTGGTCAGCATCCCGCGCTGGAGCAGTTCGGCGGCGCGCTGGTAGCTGCCCTGGGTGTAGCTCAGCAGCCCTGCCATCAGGTAGCACAGCCCGGCCCACCCGGGGTAGGTGTGCGCCAGGGCGATAAGCCGGTTTGGGTCGGAGCTGCCGAAGATGGCGGCGTGCACTGCCTTTGCGGCCTTGCCGGGGGCCCTGCCGCCCACTTTGCCGAGCCGGGGCGCGCCGCCCTCCACGGGCAGGGCGCCTCGGATCCGCCCCGCCAGGACTCCGGTTACCGCCCCGCCCACGCCCTCGGCGAGGCCTCGGACCGGCGTCCGGATGAGCGGCGTCCGGAACGGCGTCAGGTCGCGGTGGTCGCGGTAAAGGGCTGGGCGGGGTGCGGAATCTGCTGGTCCGGCGCTCATATATCCATGCTAGTTCCCTGCGGGAGGCCGCGGGCAGGCTAGGCCGAGGCCGAAATCCACAGGCCGATCACCCAGGTGCTGCCGGCAAGGCAGGCGAGTCCGAACTCCACGATCATTCCCAGCCCGGTGGCCTTCAGCGCGGCCCAGCTCGAAGCCACGGCGGGGCCGAAGGCGCGCGTGCGCTGCAGTTCGCTCAGCAGCAGGCCGGCGGCGAAACCGACGAACAGGCCCACCACGGGGATGACGAACATTCCCACGACACCGAAGACGAGCCCGGCCAGCACCGAGCGGCCGGGAATGCTGTGCTGTTTAAGCTTCCGGCCGGTCAGGACCGCGCTGGCGGCCATTCCGGCCAGGACGAAGACCATGCCGATCCCGAACACCACCCAGCCGGTGGTTCCGGCGCCGCCCCAGATGGCCCAGGCCAGCAGGCTCAGGCCGACCAGGATGCTGCCGGGAAGCACGGGGATGACGGTGCCGGCGACGCCCACCAGAATGGCCAGGCCGCACAGGATCGTCACAACTGTCTCGGGGTTCATCGCCCCAGTCTATGGCGCGTCGGCCCGGCTTTCGCGGCGGCCTGGCTTTCGGGGCGGTCCGGCTTTCGGGGCGGTCCGCCAGCAGGGCGCCGGAGCGCAAGAGACGACGACGGCGCCGCATCCCCCAAGGAAGCGCCGCCGTCGTCGTCTGTTTAGCTGTTGCTACTCGGCTTCAACCGCAGCGGCGACGGCAGCCGAGACGGCCGGCGCCACGCGCGGGTCCAGCGGGCTGGGGACGATGTAGTCGGCGGAGAGGTCCTCCTCGGCCAGTGCCGCGATGGCCCGGGCCGCAGCAAGCTTCATGGCAGGCGTGATCCGGCGGGCGCCGGCGTCG
>DASWAW010000611.1:0-5339 GCA_036390955.1 Arthrobacter sp. | reverse complement strand
ATGCGCCGCCCCGCGGCTAGCTAGCATGGACTCCATGACGACTTCGGCAGTGCACACCCCCCGCGGCCCGGTGACCCGCAAGGACGTCGCCCGCTACGCGGGCGTGAGCACCGCCGTCGTCAGTTATGTCGTCAACGGCGGACCGAAGAAGGTGGCCCCGGCGACGGAGGCGAAGGTCCAAGATGCCATCCGCATCCTGGGCTACCGGCCGAACGCTGCGGCGCGGGCGCTGAAACTGGGCTCCAGCGAGACGATCGGCCTGGTCATCCCGGACAACACCAACCCGTTCTTCTCGCTGCTGGCCCACGCCGTCGAGGACGCCGCGGCCGCCCGCGGCTACGCCCTGCTGCTGACCAACTCGGACGGAAACCTGGCCAAGGAACGCCGGAACATCCGCAACCTCGCCTCGCGCCAGGTGGATGGAGTGGTGCTCGCCAGCGTGCTGTTTGAACCGGACCTCCAGGCCCTCGAATCGGCTGAGATTCCCGCGGTGCTCCTCAACCATGGCGGCAAGGCGCCCGGCTTCAACAGCGTGGGCGTGGATCTGGAAGCGGGCGCACGGATGGCAGTGGAGCACCTGATCGGCCACGGGCACACCAACGTTGCCCTCGCCATGGGCACCAACACGGCCCAGGATTACGACCTCCGCGAGGAGGGCTGGCTGCAGGCCCTTGCCGCGGCGGGGCTGCCGGAGGGCCCGATTGTCCGCGGCGCGTTCAGCCGGGACGGGGGTTACGCGGCCGGCCAGAGGCTGCTCGCCGCGGCGAACCGGCCCACGGCCATCTTTGCCAGTTCGGACATGCAGGCGATCGGCATCCTGCGCGCCGTCCACGAAGCCGGCCTGACGGTGCCGGGAGACATCGCCCTGACGTCCTTTGACGGCTCGGCCGAGGCCGAATACAGCTGGCCCGCGCTCACCACCGTGGAGCAGCCGGTCCGGGTGATGGCGGAAGCGGCCGTCAGAGCACTCCTCGGAGCACGCCGCGGCGAGCCGGCGGAGCACCGCATCTTCCCCACCGAACTGCGGATCCGGCAGTCCTGCGGCTGCCCGCCGGCCGGCGTTCAGTAGCCCTGCGGGTTGTTTTTCTGCCAGCGCCAGTGGTCCTCGCACATCTGGTCCACCGTCTTGGTGGTGGACCAGCTGAGGTCGGCCAGGGCCGAGGACGCATCCGCCCAGAACGCGGGCAGGTCCCCGGCGCGGCGTCCGGTGATCTCGTAGGGGATCCTCTTGCCGGCGGCCTTTTCGAAGGCGCGCAGCATCTCCAGCACCGACGTGCCCTTCCCGGAGCCCAGGTTCCAGCGGAAAACGCCGGAACAATCCGTGATGTGCTCCAGCGCGGCGACGTGGCCTTCGGCGAGGTCGACGACGTGGATGTAGTCCCGCTGGCAGGTCCCGTCCGGGGTGTCGTAGTCGCCGCCGAACACCAGAAGCTTCCCGCGCCGGCCCACGGCGACCTGGGCGATGAAGGGCACCAGATTGTTCGGGACGCCCTGCGGGTCCTCGCCGATCCGGCCCGACGGGTGGGCGCCCACCGGGTTGAAGTAGCGCAGCAGCGCGATGTTCCAGCGCCCGTCGGCGGCGCCGAGGTCCGCGAGGATGTCCTCGACCTGTTCCTTGGTGCGGCCGGAGGGGTTGTTGGCGCCGATCTCCATCTTCTCGATGTACGGGACCGGGTTGTGCTCGCCGTAGACGGTGGCGGAGGAGCTGAAGACGATCGAGCGGACCTCATGGCGGTCCATGACGCGGAGCAGGTTCAGGGTGCCGACGAGGTTGTTGTGGTAGTACCGCAGGGGTTCCCGGACGGATTCGCCGACGGCTTTGAGTCCGGCGAAGTGGATGACGGCGTCGATCGTGTGCAGGGTGAAGACGGCGTCGACGGCGGACTCGTCCACGAGGTCCGCATGGTGGAAGACCGCCGGCGTGCCGCTGAGTTCCGCGACCCGGCGCAGCGATTCCTCGCTGGAGTTCACCAGGTTGTCGATGACCACCACTTCATGGCCGGCTGCCTGCAGGGCCAGGACGGTGTGCGACCCGATGTAGCCGGTGCCGCCGGTGACCAGGATTCTCATCGGACGCGCTCCGCTCCGGCGGCTGGCGTGACGGTGAAGATGTCCGGGGCGGTGAAGCCGGCGTCGGCGAAGGCGCGGACGACGGCGTCGCGGACCTGCTGCTCAAACGGCACCGGGGTCAGGGCGATCGCCGAGCCGCCGAAACCGCCGCCGGTCATCCGGGCCCCGATGGCGCCGTGGCTGCGGGCCGTGTCCACGGCGAGGTCGAGCTCGGGGCAGGAGATCTCGAAGTCGTCCCGCATGGAGGCGTGGCTGGCATCGAGCAGGGGGCCGATCCGGGCCGGCCCCTGGGACCGGAGGGTGTCCACGGCCTGGAGCACGCGGTCGTTTTCGGTGACGATGTGGCGGACCCGCCGGAACGTCACCGGATCGAGCAGCCCGCTGGCCTCCTCGAGGTCCGCGACGCCGACATCCCGCAGCGCCTTGACGCCGAGGACCTCGGCGCCGAGCTCGCAGGACGCGCGGCGGGAGGCGTAGCCGCCGTCGGCGTGGGAGTGCGAGACCTTCGTGTCGATCACCAGCAGCACGAGTCCATCCTCCTGGGCCCGGAACGGCACGAGCTGAACGGACTGGTCCCGGCAGTCGAGGAAGACGGCCCGCCCGCTGGCGCCGCGCAGCGAGGCCGACTGGTCCATGATGCCGGTGGGCGCGCCGACGAAGGCGTTTTCGGCGTGCTGGGTGAGCGTGACCATCTCCTCGGCGGTCAGCCCCGCGCCGGTCAGTTCGTTCAGGGCCGTGATCACGGCGCATTCGATGGCGTGCGAGGAGGAAAGCCCCGCACCGAGCGGGACGTCGGAGTCCAGCAGGAGGTCAAAGCCCGGGACCTCGATGCCGTGCTGCTGCAGCGCCCAGACCACCCCGAGGGGGTACTTGGCCCAGCCGGTGACGGACCCCGGGGCCAGGGCCGCGGCGTCGGCTTCGACGAGTCCCTGGTCGCCGGCGGTGGAGAGCAGCCGGATGGCCGAGTCGTCCCGGAGCCGGACCGCCGTCGTCGCCCGCTTGTCGATGGCGAAGGGCAGGACGAAGCCCTCGTTGTAGTCGGTGTGCTCGCCGATCAGGTTCACCCGGCCGGGGGCGGCCCAGACGCCGTCGGGGGGCGCCCCGAAGGTCGCCGAGAACCGGCCGGTCAGGCTGTCCGCCAGGCCGCCGGACCCGGCGTCGGTGCGTGTTGTCGTGTTCATGCAGGGGCGCCTTCCGGGGTCAGGGTGGTGGGGCTTGCGGCACCGGCCGGTGCGGCGGCGGCGTTGCTGGCCACTTCGCGCAGCCGGGCGGCGACGGATTCGGGGGTGGTGTCGTTGATGAAGGCACCCATGGCGGCTTCGGATCCGGCCAGGTACTTGAGCTTGTCTGCGGCTCGGCGGGGCGAGGTCAGCTGCAGGTGGAGGTGGCCGGCCCGGCGCATGGCCGGCTCCAGCGGGGCCTGGTGCCAGGCCGCGATGTAGGGGGTCGGCGTCGGATACAGGGCATCGAAGCGCTTCAGGAGTTCGGGGTAGAGCTCCGCCAGTTCGTCCCGCTCCGCCCCGTTCAGGGCTGCGAGGTCCGGGACCGGGCGGTGCGGGACAAGGTGGACTTCCAGCGGCCAGCGGGCCGCGAAGGGGACGTAGGCGCTGAAGTGTTCGCCCTCGACCACCATGCGGCTGCCGTCGCTGCGTTCGGCCCGGAGCAGGGACGAGGTGAGCGTTGCCGTCCCGTCCGAGGCGTCGGAGTATTCGCCGGCGGCGGCGGCCAGGACCGCGGCGCGGGGCGTGACGTAGGGGTAAGCGTAGATCTGCCCGTGCGGGTGGTGCAGGGTGACGCCGATGTCGGCACCCCGGTTTTCGAACGGGAAGACCTGCCGGATGCCGGGCAGGGCGCTGAGGGCCTCCGTCCGGTGGGCCCAGGCGTCGACCACCGTACGGGTGCGCCGCCAGCCCAGTTCGGCGAAGGAGCCGGTGTGCTGCGGGGTGAACGCCACCACCTCGCAGCGGCCGACGGCGGGAGCCGTGGTCCCCCAGCCGGGTGCTGCGGGAACATCGTGCGTGGCGGGGCCGAGTGAGGGGAAGCGGTTTTCAAAGACGGCGACGTCGTAGTCCGGCGCCGGGATCTCGGTCTGGTTGGCCGGGGTCGTCGGGCAGATCGGGCATTGGTCCGCCGGCGGCAGGTGGGTCCGCGACTGCCGGTGCGCGGCGACGGCAACCCATTCGCGGCTGAGCGCATCGAAGCGCAGCTGGCCGGGTTCGGGGCGGGCCGGCAGGTCCCGGTGGTCCACGAGGGACTCCGCGGGCCGCCCGGCGGTGCCGGCGTCGTCAAAGTAGAGGATCTCGCGGCCGTCGGCCAGGCGGGTCATCGTGGTTCTCGTCATGGTTCCAGTTGTACACGAGAAAACATTTTCAAACAATAGAGCACAAATTGAAGCAGAAAGTCTGTGCGTTTGGTGTGCGCGGAAGTTAGGATGGACAGGAGTGGACGGGGACAGCCGCCGTCGTCCACTCGCCCGTTTTTCCGTCAGCACGCCACGAAGGACGCAGAATGCTAGCCGCAGCCCGCCATTCGGCCATCATCGCCGAGGTCCAGCGCGAGCGGATTGTCCGTGTCGCGGACCTCGCGCAGATGCTGGGGGTGTCCCTGATGACGGTCCGGCGGGACATTGAGGCGCTCGATGCCGCCGGCGCCGTCGAGAAAATCCACGGCGGGGCCAAACTCCCCGGCGGGGTGAGCACCCACGAGCCGGGGTTCGAGCTGAAGGTGACACAGCTGCAGGACGAGAAGATGGCGATCGCCCAGGAGGCGGCCGCCCAGGTCCGTGAGGGTATGGCCGTGGGGCTCAGCGCGGGCACCACCACCTGGGCGCTGGCGCAGCTGCTCGCCGCCGGCCCCCGGATCACCGTCGTCACGAATTCGGTGCGAGTCGCCGACGTGTTCCACCAGAGTTCATCACCGTCCACCGTGATCCTCACCGGCGGCGAGCGCACCCCCTCCGATGCCCTGGTGGGGCCGCTGGCCACCTCGGCCCTCAGGCAGCTGCATCTGGATGTGCTGTTCCTGGGCGTCCACGGCGTCGACGCCGACGCGGGGTTTACGACGCCGAACGTGCTGGAGGCTGAGACGGACCGGGCTTTCGTGGCCGCGGCCCGCCGGGTGGTTGTGCTGGCGGACCACACCAAGTGGGGCACCTTCGGCATCAGCACCATCGCCGGCCTGGAGGAGGCGGACGAGCTGATCAGCGACGAAGGACTGCCCGGGGAAGCCCGGCGGATCCTCAGTGAGCGCGTGGGGCGGCTGCGGCTGGC
>DASWAW010000610.1:0-6184 GCA_036390955.1 Arthrobacter sp. | reverse complement strand
GATTCGACGATGAGGATGGGGGAGTTCGGGAAGTACGCTTCGCCCTCCGCGTAACCCCAGATGTCTCCGGAGAAGGAGAAACCGGCCAGATAGTCGAGGGTCTCCTCGTTGACCACCTTGGTCCGGCGGAGGAAATCGATTTCGGTGTCGCCGAAACGGAAGTCCGCAATGCCCTCCAGCAGCCGGCCGGTCCCGCCCACAATGCCGTAGCGGCGCCCGTCCGGCAGACGCCGGGCGAAGGCCTCGAAGACTGACTTGCGGTGGGCGGCGCCGGAATGCAGCGCGGCCTGCAGCATGGTCAGCTCGTAATGGTCGGTGTACAGGGACGTGCGGGGACGCTCCCAGCCAGCTGAGGTACTCACAAATTCACTCTAGTGCGCATCCCCATAGAATGGACAGATGACCCTCAGCGTTGCGCTCGGCCCTGACACCCAGGAGAGCACCCAGACCGGAACAGTGACGTCGACCGATGTCCTGTCCGCCCCGGACATCCCTTGGAACCTCGTGATCTGGAACGATCCGGTGAACCTGATGAGCTATGTGAGCTATGTGTTCCGCAGCTACTTCGGCTATTCGGAGGCCAAAGCCAACAAGCTCATGCTGGAGGTCCACAAAAAGGGGCGTTCGATCGTGGCGCACGGCAGCAAGGAGCAGGTGGAGCAGCACGCGGTCGCGATGCACGGCTACGGCCTCTGGGCCACCGTGGAAAAGGCCACCGGCGGCGGCGGCTCGGGTTCAGGCAAGGGCAAAGGAAAACGTGGCTAAGGCATTCAAATACGGCATCAAGGGCATCACCGGCTATCTGGAGCCCGCCGAGCGGGAACTGCTCCGCAGCCTCTTCGACGACGTCGTGTCCATGCTGGAGCCGGAGGAACGCACCAACCAGGACCCCCTCGCCGCGCTCGTCGGACTCGACTCCGAGGCGCGCGAACCGTCGGACCGTGCCCTGCGCCGGCTGCTCCCGAACGTCTCGAAGAACGACGACGCCGCCTCGCTGGAGTTCCGCCGGTATACCGAGCGGTCGCTGCGCGAGAGCAAGATCGGCGCGCTGAAAGCCGCCTCCCTCGGACTGGACAAGGACGAGCTGGTCCTGACCCCCGACGACGCGCGGCACTGGTCCATGGCGCTCAACGATGTCCGGCTGGTGCTGGCCGAACGCCTGGACATCCGCGATGACGAGGACGCCGGGCACGTGCACCTGATGCAGGACTGGTCCCAGGCCGAGGACGTCGAAAGCTACCTGGCCCTGGTCTACAACTTCACCACCTGGCTGCAGGAATCCCTGGTCCAGGCGATGCTGCAGTCGCTGGAGACGCGCACCTGAACAGCGGCGCCGCGCGCCGGCCTGCGGCGGCGGCTCCCGCCGCGTGTGACAAATTAGACATGAGTCGGACGACACAATGTGATGGCCGCGCCCGTAGTCAAGCCCTATCCTCGAATAATCATGACTTCAGCATCGAGCAATGATCCGGCAGCGGCAGCTGTTGCGGACTCCCCAGCGAGCACTACCGCCGCCAGCCGGATGGGATCGCGTCCCATCGGGGTGTTCGATTCCGGCGTCGGCGGACTCACCGTGGCCCGGTCCATCATCGACCAGCTGCCCAACGAATCCATCCTCTACGTCGGCGACACGGCCAACGGCCCGTACGGTCCGCTCCCGATCGCCGAGGTCCGGGCCAATGCCCTGGGCGTGATGGATGAACTGGTGGACTCCGGCGTGAAGCTGCTGACCATCGCCTGCAACTCCGCGTCCGCCGCGGTGCTCCGCGACGCCCGGGAACGCTACACCGCCCGCTACGGCATCCCCGTCATCGAAGTGATCCAGCCGGCCGTGCGCCGCGCCGTCGCCGCCACCCGCAGCGGCCGCGTCGGAGTCATCGGCACCTCGGCCACCATCGGCTCCCGCGCCTACGAGGACACCTTTGCAGCCGCCCCGGACCTGCACATCACCTCCGTGGCCTGCCCCGCCTTCGTGCCCTACGTTGAGGCCGGCATCACCACCGGGCCGGAGCTGCTCGCCGTCGCCCGCGACTACCTGGAGCCGCTCCGGGCCGCCGGGGTGGATACCGTGGTGCTGGGCTGCACGCACTATCCGCTGCTCACCGGCGTGATCTCTTTCGTGTTGGGGGAGGACGTCACCCTCGTCTCCAGCGCCGAGGAGACGGCCAAGGACGTCTACCGGGCCCTGGCCTCCCGCGGGCTGGAACGGACCGACGCCTCGGCCCCGTCCCACAATTTCATCGCCACGGGGGACGCCGCACAGTTCGAGCACCTCGCCCGGCGTTTCCTCGGACCCGAGGTGCTCAGCGTCCGCCACGTGGACCACGTCGCGGCCCAGTACCCCACGGGCAGCCTGGCCCGGATCACCCCGGAAATGATTGCCGCCGCGCAGGCCGGGGCGGGCCGCCCCCGGATCTCCAACTTCGTGGGCGGATCCGCGGGCGGGGGAACACTGCTGTGAAGCTGACCATCGTGGGCTGTACCGGATCCTTTCCGGGGCCCGGCTCGCCGGCGTCGTGCTATCTGCTGACCGCCAACGACGGCGAACGGAACTGGAAGATCGTCCTGGACCTCGGCAGCGGGGCACTGGGCGCCATCCAGCGCTACACGGACCTGGAGGACATTGACGGGATCTTCCTCACCCACCTGCACCCGGACCACTGCATGGACCTGTGCGGGCTCCACGTCGCGGTGCGCTGGAAGCCGGGCGGCTGGGGGCGGGGCAGGATTCCGGTCTGGGGACCGGCCGCCACCGCCGACCGGATGGCCACGGCCTACGGCCTGGAACTGGACCCCGGCATGCACGAGGAATTCGACTTCAGCAACTGGTCCGAACGCAAGCCCGTGACGATGGGCCCGTTCACGGTTACCCCGTACGCCGTCAACCATCCGGTGGAGGAGGCCTACGCGCTCCGTGTGGAGGTCACCGAGCCGGACAAGGACGGCAACCCCGTCACCCGGGTGCTCAGCTACTCGGGCGACACCGACTCCTGCACCGGGCTCGAAGACGCCGCCCGCGACGCCGACCTGTTCCTCTGCGAGGCGGCCTTCGAGGAAGGCCGCGACGACGGCATCAAGGACGTGCACCTGACCGGCAAACGCGCCGGGGACGCTGCCGTGGCCGCCGGGGCCCGGCGGCTGCTGCTGACCCACATCCCGGTCTGGACGTCCCCGACAACAGTTATGGCGGAAGCCAAGGGGGTCTTCGGCCAGCACGTGGCCGTCGCCGTCGCCGGGGTGCACTACACGATCTGAGCGGGCCCCTTGGATCCGGACCGGCCGGACAGGCCCCACGGGCCCCTTGGATCCGGACAGTCCGGACAGTCCCCACGGGCCCCACGGGTCGGGCGTGCCCGGCTGATCCGGTGAGGGTCGATAAGCTAGGGTCATGACTTCCGAAGCCCTAACTGCCCCCGTCATCCGCGCCGATGGCCGCACCCCCGATCAGCTCCGTCCGATCAGCATCACCCGCGGCTGGTCCAAGCAGGCCGAGGGATCGGCCCTGATCGAATTCGGCAACACCCGGGTGCTGTGCACGGCCTCCCTGACCCCGGGCGTCCCGCGCTGGCTCAAGGGCGAAGGCCGCGGGTGGGTCACGGCCGAGTACGCCATGCTGCCGCGCGCCACCAACACCCGCTCCGACCGCGAGTCCGTCAAGGGCAAGATCGGCGGCCGCACCCACGAGATCTCCCGGCTCATTGGCCGCTCACTGCGGTCCATCATCGACACCAAGGCCCTCGGCGAGATCACCATCGTGCTGGACTGCGACGTCCTGCAGGCCGACGGCGGAACCCGCACCGCCGCCATCACCGGCGCCTATGTGGCGCTGGCCGAGGCCATCCGCTTTGCCCGCGAGAACAAGTTGATCGCCCGCAACGCCGAGCCGCTGATCGACACCATCGCCGCCGTCTCCGTCGGCATCATCGACGGCATCCCGATGCTGGACCTGCCGTACGTCGAGGACGTCCGCGCCGAGACCGACATGAACGTCGTCGTCACCGGGTCCGGCAAGTTCGTCGAAGTCCAGGGCACCGCCGAAGGCGCCCCCTTCGACCGTGACGAGCTCAACAAACTGCTGGACCTGGCCCTGATGGGCACGGAGCAGCTCGCCGCCATCCAGCGCGACACCCTGGCCGAAGCCCCGTGACAGCGGGAGCATCACAGCCGAGCGGATCGCAGCAGGGCCCGGCGCCCGTGCTGGTCCTCGCCACGCACAACCAGGGCAAGCTCCGGGAACTCCGTGAACTGCTCCGCGGGCAGGTGCCCGGCCTCGACGTCGACACCCAGGTGGTGGACGCGGGCGCCGTCGGCGCTCCCGACGTAGCCGAAACCGGGGTGACTTTCGCCGAGAACTCGCTGCTCAAGGCACGCGCGGTGGCGCAGGCGACCGGCCTCGTGGCGATCGCCGACGACTCCGGGCTCGCCGTCGACGTGCTGGGCGGGGCGCCCGGGATCTTCTCGGCCCGCTGGGCCGGCCGCCACGGCGACGACGCCGCCAACCTGCGGCTGCTGCTGGACCAGCTGGCCGACGTTCCCGACGAGTACCGCGGCGCCGCGTTTGTCTGCGCCGCGGCGCTGGCCGTGCCCGGGTCCGGCGCAGGCTCCGGCCCGGAGGAGGGCCGGGAAGTAGTGGAGTACGGGCAGCTGGAGGGGACGCTGCTGCGCGAACCGCGGGGGGCCGGCGGCTTCGGCTATGACCCGGTGCTCCAGCCCAGCGGGCTGGACCGCAGTTGCGCCGAGCTCAGTCCCGAGGAGAAGAACGCCATCAGCCACCGCGGGCACGCCTTCCGGGCCCTGCTGCCGGCGATCGTGGAGGCACTGTCCGGGCGGTAACTGTCGGCCGTCCTGGGCGCCTTTGAACACGATTCCGGCCCGTTGGCTCCGGTATCCCCGGCGTGGCCGTGTCAAAGTGCCCCCGGACCGCATCTGACGGGCGGAACCTTGTCTCCTGACCCGTAAACCTTGTCCCCTGACGCATAAAAAGGAAGGCGCCCCACAGTGTGGGGCGCCTTCCTTTGTACGCTGTCCGGACCGGAACTTACGGCGTCTTGCGTTCCTCTTCGGGCTCGTGCTCCTCGATGAACTCCTCGACGACTTCGGTGCCGTACTTCTCGGCCTGCCGCTTGGCAATGAAGCCGCGGGCGACCTCAATGCCGATCGGGATCACCGAGAGCAGGACGATGGCGATAAAGATGATGTCCAGGTTTTCGCGGACCCACGGGAAGGTATCACCCAGCAGGTAACCCAGCAGGGTCACGCCGCCGCCCCACAGCACGGCGCCGATGACGTTGAACACGAAGAACTTGCGCTTGCCCATCTGGGCGACGCCCACGATCACGGGGACGAACGTACGGATGATCGGCACAAAACGGGCCAGGATCAGCGCCTTGCCGCCGTGCTTTTCGAAGAAGGCGTGGGCGCTCTCGACGTTTTCGCGCTTGAAGAGCCTGGAATTCGGCTTGTTGAAGATCGCCGGGCCGGCCTTGGACCCGATCAGGTAGCCGACCTGGTTCCCGACGATCGCCGCGGCGATGATCAGCACCACCAGCGCCCAAATGTTCACCTTGATGGTGCCGGTGGCCACCAGGAGTCCGGCCGTGAACAGCATCGAGTCACCCGGCAGGAAGAAGCCGATCAGCAGGCCGGTCTCGGCGAAGATGATGCCGCAGACCAGCAGCACAACCCAGGGCGCCAGGGCGGGGTCGGCCAGGAAGACCTGGGGGTTCAGCCAGTCGGGCAGGAACGAAGCCAGCCGCGGCTGGACCGGGCCTGCGCCGCCGATTGTGGACACGGCGAAGTCACTCAGAGCTAAAAGGTTCACCTGTCAAGGGTACTTGACGGCCGCCGCCGGGAGCTCCCGGCGGGAGGCGCAGACCGCGGCGCGGGCGCGGCCCGGGCGGGGCGGGCCCGGATCCGGCGCTAAAGTTGGAGCGTGGGTTTGGACTTTACGGCGATCGACTTTGAGACCGCGAACGGCTTCCGGGGTTCACCGTGCGCTGTTGGCCTGAGCAGGGTGCGCGGCGGCGTGGTGGTCGAGGAGGCATCGTGGCTGATGCGGCCGCCGGAAAACCACGACCGCTTCGACCACCACAACGTCCGGATCCACGGAATCCGGCCCGAGCAGGTGGCCGGGCTGCCCCGCTTCGGTGAACTCTTCCCGGAGATCGGCGCCTTCATCGGCGGC
>DASWAW010000609.1:0-10747 GCA_036390955.1 Arthrobacter sp. | reverse complement strand
GCTGACCCGCAGGGCCGCAGCCCGTCGCCGGAGGCTGCTGCCGGGGGCGCTTCGGGCGGCGGCACTGCAGGCAGTTTCCTGCGGCGCGGGCGCTGCTGCGGCGGAGGTCACTGGACGGGCCGGACGCTTTCGGCCTGCGGGCCTTTTTCGCCCTCGCCGACTTCGAGTTCCACGCGCTGCCCCTCGTCCAGGGCACGGTAGCCCTCCCCCGCGATGGCCGACCAGTGCACGAAGACATCGGCCCCGGAGCTGTCCACGGTGATGAACCCGTAGCCCTTCTCGGCGTTGAACCATTTGACGGTTCCCAATGCCATGGTGTCCACACTTTCAGTCGGCTGGCGGGCGGCCCACCACAGTGTGCGCCGCAGAATGCACACGCAGTCCGCAAATACTCTACCTACAGCCTCCGGCCGGAGCGCAGGTTGCGGCCGGGTGGGGCCGCTAATAGTTATTCAGGCGTAACCGGGAGGGACTACCGGAAGCCCGGCGCGAGCACGACGACCAGCGGCAGTTCGAAGTCGGCCGAATCAACCACGGTCGGGATGCCCAGGAGATTTCCGAGGGCTTCGGCGTTGACCTTTTGCGCGGCGCCGCTGTAGAAGATGATGGAGCGTTGCTGGGGCGCACCGCCCCAGTTTCCCTTCTCCCCGACCGTCCAGCCGGCGGTGGTGACGGTTCCGCCGACGCGGTTCGCCAGGCCCGCAGTGCCCGAGGCGTTGTAGACCGCTACCGGCTGGGTCTTGTCGACGGCGTCTGCCGCGGCGGGGGTGGCCGAGGGTGTGGCAGCCGCGGAGGGAGTCTCGCTGGCCGCCGGGCTGGCGGAACCGGAAGCGGCAGCCGCCGGGCTTGGGGCTGTGGGGGCGGCGGACGCAGCGGCGCTGCTGCCGCCCTGCTCGGCCGATACGGCGACGGTGCTCCCGGCGGAGGAGAAACCGAGTTTGGGCAGGATCAGGAAGGCCACGAGCCCGATGGCCAGGGCTGCGACGCCGACGGCCAGGATGGGACCCAGACGGCGTCCGCGGCGGGATTCGGCGACTGAGCGGTGAACACCCTGACGGGTGGAGGTCTCCGGGACCCGGTCAAATTCATCCCGAGCGTATTTGGTCATAGTAAAAACGACGTCCTTGCTGATTTCTGACGAATTGCCCACGCCGGCTTCCGCGCAGGAATCCGAGCGTCCGGTTGTGCTTTACGCGTCTGAGCCCAATCGGCGAGCAGTGCGCGCACGTTGGCGTGACGTACGTAGTCTACGCAATCTCTTCACCAACATGGGATCGTGGGACAGCGCATCCTCGGTGTCAATGAGGGCATTGAGGATCTGGTAGTAGTGCGTCGCGGAGAGGTCGAAGAGCTCCCGGATGGCCTGTTCCTTGGCCCCGGCGTACTTCCACCACTGCCGTTCCAGCGCCAGCATCTGCTGGTCCCGGCTGCTCAGCGGCGACTGCGGCGTGGTCCCGGCGGAAAGCGTTTCCGCCATGGAAAGGTGTTCCTGCGCTTGTTCGGCCACGTCACACTCCCTGGCTGGATCCGGTGAAAAGTCTTCCCCCATGCTACGGGCGAATAACAGGGTTGTCATTTGCCGCCCTGCGAGAATAGGGGCTGTGCCTACCTACGACTCGCTGGATTCCGATGCCCTGTTCGAGCTGGAGCCCTCGTCGGCCGACGCCGTCGGCTTCGCTGAGCTGGCACTCCTGCCGCTGAACGAGCTGGTGGCACCCGACTGGGCCGCGGCGCTGGCACCGGTGGAACCCCAGCTGCGCGAGGTCCTGGCGTTCCTGGGCCGGGAAGTCGCCGAGGGCCACACGGTCCTGCCTCCGCCGTCGAACGTCCTCCGGGCGTTCCGGCAGCCGCTGTCCGGCGTCAGGGTCCTGATCGTGGGCCAGGACCCGTATCCGACGCCGGGTCACGCCGTCGGGCTGTCCTTCGCCGTGGACGGCGCGACCCGGCCCATCCCGCGCAGCCTCGCCAATATCTACAAGGAGCTCGACGCCGATCTCGGACTTCCGCCGCGGGTCCACGGCGATCTGAGCCGCTGGGCGGACCAGGGGGTGCTGCTGCTCAACAGGGTCCTCAGCGTCCGGGCCGGGGAGGCCGGTTCGCACCGGAACAAAGGGTGGGAGGCGATCACGGCGGCCGCGATCAGCGCCGTGGCGGACCGCGTCACCGCAGCAGGCACCCCCGCTCCGCTGGTGGCCATCCTGTGGGGCAAGGATGCCGGGACCGTCCGGCCGTTGCTGGGCTCCACGCCGGTGATCGCCAGCGCCCATCCGAGTCCGCTGTCGGCAGCACGTGGATTCTTCGGCTCCCGGCCATTCAGCCGCGCCAATGCGCTGCTCCGGGACCAGGGTGACGGCACGGTGGACTGGGAACTGCCGCCACTGCCTTAGCTGGCTTCACAGTCGGGGTACCGTCCAGCCTTCTTGGCTACGCTTAGCTCCATGACCTCAGTCCCCGCTGCCACCTCGGCCACCCGGAAATCACGCCCGCAGACTAACCTGACCGTCCTGCGGCGCGAGCAGCTCTCGCCGCACATGGTCCGGATCATTGCCGGCGGCCCGGGCTTCGCCGGCTACGTCAACAACGCCTTCGTGGACCGGTACGTCAAGATCGTGTTCCCCCAGCCCGGGGTCAGCTACGGGGAGCCGCTGGACCTCTGGGAGATCCGCGAGTCCATGCCGCGGGATCAATGGCCGCACACCCGGACCTACACCGTCCGCTGGGTCGACGAGGCCGCGGCAGAGCTTGCCATTGACTTCGTGATCCACGGCGACGAGGGCCTCGCGGGACCGTGGGCCGCTGCCGCCCAGCCCGGCGACGCCCTGGTCTTCACCGGTCCGGGGGGCGGCTACAACCCGGATCCGGCGGCGGACTGGTACCTGTTTGCCGGCGATGAGTCCGCGCTGCCAGCCATCGGCGCCGCGATCGAATCACTGCCGGCGGAGGCCCGGGGCCTGGCATTCCTGGAGGTGGACGGCGACGCCGACATCCAGGACATCGCCGCGCCGGCCGGCATGGAGCTGCGCTGGCTGCTGCGCCGCGGGGTGCCGGCCGGGGCCAGCGAATTGCTGGTGGCCGCCGTGCGCGACGCCAGCTGGCCGGACGGACGGGTGCAGGTCTTTGCGCACGGCGAGCGTGGCTACATGAAGGCCCTGCGGGAAGTGCTCTATGCCCAGCGGAGCCTGGAGCGCTCCCAGGTTTCGCTGTCCGGCTACTGGGCGAAGGGCCGCGTGGAGGACGACTTCCAGGCCGAGAAGAAACTGCCGATCGGCAAGGTCTAGGCGCGCAGGTTCTGCCGGCGGGCGCTGCCGGCGTGTTGCCGGCTGGGTGCAGCTAGCGGCGCCGCGCCCGCCGTCGCTCGTTGCTGGCCAGGCCGCGAGTCAGCGGCCGGGCGAGCGTGTCGCCGAGCACGATGCCCGCGGCGACGCCGAGCACGATGGCTCCGGCATTGAGCATCCCGCCGGCGCCCATGAGGATCTCGGATTCCTCAATCGTCAATACATACATCGAACGGAATATGGTGAGTCCGGGGAGCAGTATCAGCGCGGCGGGAACGGCCACCACCAGCTGCGGAGCGCCCATCCGCAGGGCCACCACACGCGCCAGCAGACCGATCACTACGGCGGCCACGGCCGGTGCGAACCGCGGCCCAATACCCAGGGCATCACCGCCGATGAGCACCAAGTAGCCGATGACGCCTACAGCCGCGGTGGGGAGCAGCAGCGCCCAGCTGGTCTGTTCGGTGATCCCGATCGCGGCGACGGCGATGGCAATCATGATGCCCACGGCCCACCACGGATACGCCGGCGGGAATGTTTCGGTGACGTCGATGGATTCCATGCCGGTCATGTCTCCGACCACGAAGCCGACGGCTATCCCGGCGACCAGCGCGCCGAAGGTCAGCATGGTGGAGACGAACCGGCCGGCCGCCGTGACGGGGAAGCCGTTGATCGCATCCTGCACCGAAGAGACGAGCCGTCCGGTCGGCAGCAGCAGCAGGATGCCGCCGACCACCACGATGGCGGGAGGTATCTGGATTCCTACCAAGCCACCGAAACGCCATAAGAGCAGGGCGATGAAGGTGACCAGGAAGGAACACGCTGCGGTGACGAAGAAGTCCGGGGTCCGCCAGCGCGACAGCTTGCGGGCCAGCAGGCTGACCAGCAGGTTGGAGAGGAAGGCAACGGCAGAGGCGGCGGGGTCGCCGCCGAGCACACCCACGAAGACAGCGGAGAACACCCCGAACGCCACCGTGACCATCCAGCGCGGGAAGGGCTTGGAACTGTGCGTGATCTCCTCGAGCCGGCGCACAGCCTCCTCGCGTCCGACCCCGCCTGCGACGATGTCCGTGACCAGCTGGTGCACTTTGGCCAGGCCCGCGTAGTTGTTGGTCCAGGACCGCACAACGCGGAGCAGTGTGATGGGCGTCTGGTCCTTGGGGGCGTAGTTGATGGCCACGGACTGGTTGGTGATGTCCACTTCGATGTTCTTGAGCCCCAGCGCGGCCGTGATGGCGATGATGCTGGTTTCCACTTCGAGGGCGCCGGCGCCGTACCGGAACATGGACTCGGCCAGGTGCAGCGCGAAGTCGATGGTCTTGCGGGCAGAGGTGTCCACCCCGCCCACCTGGATCATCGGGTTGGCGTAGGGGCTGCCGGCCAGACGGTCCACGATGCTCATCGGGGCGGTCGGCGGGTTCTCGCCCTGGACCAGGCGGCGCAGCATCCGCTTGGCTGCGGCGTTTTGGCGCACCTGCGTGGCCGACATCGGCTCGGTCTTGGGCAGTCCATCGGTTTGCGGCCGTTGGCGGCCGTCTGGTTGCTTGGTCATTCCTGCGTTTTCGATTTCCGTGGCTGCCGGTCTAGTAGAACTGCTGGCCGGTGCGGCGGGTGTAGAGCTGACGGGCAACGCGTTCCCCCGCGGCCATCCAGGCCTTGTACTTCAGCGGGCTCAGCACCTGGTCATAGCAGCCGACGAAGTCGGTCACGGTCTTGCTGAAGCTGGTCTTGAACAGGCCCAGGCCGTGGAACGGGTTGGAGGTGTCCTTCAGCTGGTCGCTCGGCGGCGTGCCGCAGAAGTCGTACTCGGTGCAGCCGAGTTCCTTGAGCTGGTTGATGGCCGTCCACTGCACCAGGTGGGAGTCCCCGTACTGGTTGCGTTTCTGCAGCGAGCCGCCGTCCTTGTAGGTCGCTTTGCGGCCGTAGTTGATGACGAAGGCGCCAACTGACGGAACGTCGTTTTCGTGGACGAACAGCAGGCGCCCCTGGCCGCGCTTGATGAAGTTGGTCCAGAACTGGCGGTAATACTCGTATTCGCGGACCCGGACCTGGGACTTGGCCTCCACGGTGTTGGTCATCAACGCGTACATGGCGCGGAAGTTCTCTTCGGTGGGTTCCATGTTGTGGACCTCCACACCTTCGCGGATGGCGCGGCGGACCGCGTTGCGGCCGCGGGAGTGCAGCTTGCGCAGCAGCTGGTTCTCTTCCGGGGAGATGTCCAGCAGGGCCGTCGAATCGTTGGGCTGGAGATTGTGGGTCTTGACCAGGCCTGCGCCTTCGACCACGCGCCTGGCCTCGTCGGACAGCACGATGTCCGGCTCAATCTTGATGGCGAAGACGCCAAGCCGTGTCCGTT
The DNA here is from genome assembly GCA_036390955.1 of Arthrobacter sp. Taxonomy (GTDB): domain Bacteria; phylum Actinomycetota; class Actinomycetes; order Actinomycetales; family Micrococcaceae; genus Arthrobacter. The sequence goes on along the minus strand of DASWAW010000609.1, from coordinate 5,116 downwards.
TCACGAACTCGGCGTTGGCCGCGGCGATGCCGGGGATGTCCTCGACCGATGCCACATCCGGGCCCTTAATCAGGTACCAGAGCTTCCCCAGCAGCGGGAAGGACTTCTCCAGGACCAGGTTGTAGCTCGTGTAGTCGGCCGTCTCGTAGACCAGGTGCAGCGGCTTCCAGCCAAAGTGCTGCTTGACCTCGGCGAAGGCCTCCGACTGCAGGAGGTTGCCGCCATTGGGGTTCGCGGTGACGTGGGCGTCCCAGTTGGCGATCTCTTCGGCAGAGGCGAAGCGGGCGGTGAATTCACGCAAGGGTGCGGCATCCAATCATTGCGGTACGAGCGTCGGCGGCATGCGGACATGCAGGTTCAAGTCTATCTGCCCGGCCCCCTGCTCCCGGCCGGGGAGGAGCGGCTACGCTGGAAGCATGCCGTCTGATCAGCAATCATTGACCGCAGGATCCGGCCGCCAGGGACGCACTGCCGGAAAGCGCGCGGCCGGCCCCCAGTTGCTGGGGCTGCTGGTCTTCCTCGCGGCCTCCGCGCTGGTTGCGGGGCTGGGCGGACTCGCCACCGCCAACAACGTCAACGGCTGGTACGCCACCGCGGACAAGGCCCCGTGGTCGCCGCCGAACTGGGTGTTCGGGCCGGTCTGGACTGTGCTCTACGTCGCGATGGCCGTCGCCGCCTGGCTGGTCTGGCGCAAACGGGCGGAGGGGACCCGGCCCGCCCTCACCGCCTACGCAGTCCAGCTTGTGCTGAACCTGCTGTGGACGCCGGTATTCTTCGGCCTGTACCCGGCGCTCGGCACGCCCGCCCTGTGGATCGCTTTCGGGATCATCGTGGCCCTGGCGGTGGCTGTGTCCGTAACCGTGCTGTTTTTCGGACCGATCAGCCGCACCGCCGGGCTGCTGTTGCTGCCTTACCTCACCTGGATTGTGTTCGCCTCGTCGCTGAACCTCTGGATGGCGCTGAACAACTGAGTCAGCATTCGACGACGTTCACGGCGAGGCCGCCCATAGCGGTTTCCTTGTACTTGGAGCTCATGTCCTTGCCGGTTTCGCGCATGGTGACAATGACCTCGTCGAGGGACACCCGGTGGGTGCCGTCGCCCCACAGGGCCATCTTGGCGGCGTTGATGGCCTTGGCCGCGGCGATCGCGTTGCGTTCGATGCAGGGGATCTGCACGAGCCCGCCGATCGGGTCGCAGGTTAGTCCGAGGTTGTGTTCCATCGCGATTTCCGCGGCGTTTTCCACCTGTTGGGGTGTGCCGCCCATGACTTCGGCCAGTCCGGCGGCCGCCATCGAGGACGCCGAACCGACCTCGCCCTGGCAGCCGACCTCGGCGCCGGAGATCGAGGCCTGTTCCTTGTAGAGCACCCCGATGGCCGCGGCCGTCAGCAGGAACTTGACGATCGTCTCGTCGCGGTCGGCCTGGGTGGCCTTGTCCATGCCGGGGGCGAAATGCAGGGCGTAGTAGAGCACGGCGGGGATGATGCCGGCGGCGCCGTTGGTGGGGGCCGTGACCACGCGGCCGCCCGAGGCGTTTTCCTCGTTCACGGCCAGGGCGATCAGGTTGACCCATTCCTGCCAGTACTTCGGGTCCCGGAAGTCGGGGTCCTGATCCCGGGTTTCTTTCATGAGGCGTTCGTGCCAGTCCGGTGCCCGGCGGCGGACCTTGAGCCCGCCGGGGAGCAGCCCCACACGCTTCAGGCTGACCTGGACACAGGATTCCATCACGGAGTAGATGTGCAGGAGTCCTTCGCGGATCTCAGCCTCGGTGCGGGAGGCCCGCTCGTTGACGAACATGATCTCGCCGATCGAGAGACCTTTGGACTGGCAGCGGCCCAGCAGTTCCGCGGCGGTGCGGAAGGGCAGGGGCAGTTCCTTTTTGGATTCGTCGAGTTCCTTCAGCGCCGCGTCCTCCTCGCCCTCGCGGACGATGAAGCCGCCGCCGACGGAGAAGAACGTGGCACAGTGCAGGACCTCGCCGTCGGCGCCGGAGACGGTGAACGTCATGCCGTTGGTGTGCCGCGGGAGGATAGTCAGCGGGCGCAGGACCATGTCCTGCACTCCGTACGGCAGCGCGACGCCGGTTCCTTCCCCGCCGAGCTGCAGGGTGCCGGTTTCGGCGATGGTGGCGAGGCGTTCCTCCACTTCCTCCGGGAGGATCAGCTCCGGGTGGAAGCCTTCCAGGCCGAGCAGGATGGCGGTCATGGTGCCGTGCCCGTGGCCGGTGGCGGCGAGGGAGCCGTACAGGTCCACGCGGAGCGAGGTCACCCGCTCCAGCACTCCGGAGGCTCTGAGCTCGCCGGCGAACACCGCCGCAGCCCGCATCGGGCCCACGGTGTGTGAACTGGAGGGCCCTATTCCGATGGAAAAGAGGTCAAAGACTCCAACGGCCATTGTCGTTCCTAACTAGCTCAAACTGTGGCCCGGCAGATGGTCCTGCCGGAAGGCGGTGCGGCCGCCGGTTGGCGGCGGTTCCGCCGGATGCACGACGCCGGGCGGCAGCTAGTGGCGGCGGCCCGGCGTCGTGATCTGTACTGCTTCTACTACCTGTAATACGGCCCTTAGGCGAGGTTGGCAACCGAGGGGTAGAGCGGGTGGGCGGCGGCCAGGGCCTCCACCCGGGTGCGCAGACCGGACAGGTCCGCGCCGGCCTCGGCGGTCAGTGCCTCCGCGATGATGTCCGCGACTTCGGCGAACGCTGCCTCGCCGAACCCGCGGGTGGCCAGGGCGGGGGTGCCGATCCGGAGCCCGGAAGTGACCATCGGCGGGCGCGGGTCGAACGGCACGGCGTTGCGGTTCACGGTGATGTCGATTTCCGCGAGGCGGTCCTCGGCTTCCTGGCCGTTGAGCTCGCAGTTGCGCAGGTCCACCAGGACCAGGTGCACGTCGGTGCCGCCGGAGATCACATTGATGCCCTTCGCGGTGACGTCCGGCTGGACCAGACGCTCGGCGAGGATCCGGGCGCCGGCGAGGACACGCTCCTGGCGTTCCTTGAACTCCGGGGACGCGGCGATCTTGAAGGCCACGGCCTTGCCGGCGATAACGTGCTCGAGCGGGCCGCCCTGCTGGCCGGGGAACACCGCGGAGTTGATCTTCTTGGCGATGTCGGCGTCGTTGCTCAGGATGATGCCGCCGCGCGGACCGGCGAGGGTCTTGTGCGTGGTGGAGGTGGTGACGTGGGCGTGCGGCACCGGTGACGGGTGCAGCCCGGCGGCGACGAGCCCGGCGAAGTGGGCCATGTCCACCATCAGGTAGGCGCCGACGGAATCGGCGATCCGGCGGAACTCGGCGAAGTCCAGCTGCCGGGCGTACGCGGACCAGCCGGCGACGATCAGCTGCGGCTTGTGTTCCTGGGCCAGGCGCTCGACCTCGGCCATGTCGATCCGGTGGTCATCCTCGCGGACCTGGTACGGGATGACGTTGTAGAGCCGGCCGGAGAAGTTGATCTTCATGCCGTGGGTGAGGTGCCCGCCGTGCGCCAGGTTCAGGCCCATGATGGTGTCGCCCGGGCGGATCAGGGCGTGCATCACGGAGGCGTTGGCCTGCGCGCCGGAGTGCGGCTGGACGTTGGCGTATTCGGCGCCGAACAGGGCCTTGACCCGGTCGATGGCGAGCTGTTCGATCACGTCGACGTGTTCGCAGCCGCCGTAGTAGCGCTTGCCCGGGTACCCCTCGGCGTACTTGTTCGTGAGCACCGAACCCTGCGCCTGCATCACGGCCCTGGCGGTGTGGTTCTCCGAGGCGATCATCTCCAGGCCGTCGCGCTGGCGGGTGAGCTCGTCATCGATCTTTGCGGCGATCTCCGGGTCCAGGACGGACAGGTCCGCGTCCAGGGATGCGGAGATAACCTGCTGGAAGCTGGTGGTTGCCTCGGCCGCGCTCACAGTTCGCCGCCGTTCTTGGATGCGTACTCCTGGGCCGAGAGCAGGGGTCCGTCGGACTCGGCGGCGACCTTGAAGAGCCAGCCGGCACCGTAGGGGTCGCTGTTGATCAGCGCGGGGTCATCGACGACGGCCGGGTTGATTTCGGTGACCTCGCCCGTGACGGGGGCGTACAGGTCAGAGACGGACTTGGTGGATTCGACCTCGCCGCAGGTCTCCCCCGCGGTCACGGTGGCGCCGACCTCGGGCAGGTCCACATAGACGATGTCGCCCAGCGCATCCGTGGCGACGGCCGAGATGCCGATGGACACAAGGTTCCCGGCTTCCCGCGCAACCCACTCGTGCTCGTCGGAGTACTGCAGTTCAGGGGCAACTTTTGCCATGTTTTTTTCCTAAGTCTTGGAGTGGTCTTGGGGCTGAATCTATTGGGGCAGGGTTACAAACTGGCCTTGGCCGCGGAGCCGGCCACGGCACCGGGACCGGCCCGGCCCGGTGCCGGCCCGGGATCGGCCCGCCGGGCTACTTTTGGCGCTTGTAAAAAGGCAGTGCGACAACTTCGAAGGGTTCGGTCTTGCCGCGGAGGTCGATGTCCAGGGTGGTGCCGGGTTCGGTGAACTCGACGTCGACGTAGGCCATCGCGACCGGGTAGCCCAGGGTGGGGCTGGGCTGGCCGGAGGTGACTTCACCGACGGTGTTGCCGTCCTTGAGGACCGGGTAGTGGCCGCGGCCGGCCCGGCGCCCGAGTCCCTTGAGGCCAACGAGTTTGCGTCCAGCGGTGGATCCTGCGCCGGCTTCCTTCTTGGCTGCGAGGGCCGCCTTGCCGACGAAGTCGCCTTCCTTGGAGAGCGCCACGACCGGACCCAGCCCGGCAGCGAACGGGTCGCCGTCCAGGGACAGCTCGTTGCCGTAGAGCGGCATGCCTGCCTCAAGGCGGAGCGAGTCGCGGGACGCGAGTCCGGCGGGCGTCAGCTCGCCGTCTTCGGCGATCGCGACCAGCGCCTGCCAGAGGGCGGCGGCGTCGTCGTTGGCGACGAAGATCTCGAAGCCGTCCTCACCGGTGTAGCCGGTACGGGCCAGCAGCAGCTCCCGGCTGGCGCCGCCGAACATAAAGAGGACGTCCACGGCGGCGTAGTACTTCAGGCCGGTGACGAGCTCGTGCTGCGCGGCCGGGACCAGGCGCAGGAGGATCTCCTGCGCCTTGGGGCCCTGCACGGCGATCAGCGAGGTGTCGGCGG